>CALLYA010000365.1 GCA_937875495.1 uncultured Verrucomicrobiota bacterium | reverse complement strand
GATCTCTGCGGGATACCTCCCCATCCGGATCCGAAGACCTTTTCGGACGGCCTCCAGCTCGGCCCAGAAACGTACACGTACACAGCGAAGCGGTACACGTACCCGTACACGATGATGCGGCGAGTACGAGTACGGGGGGTTGGAGATTAGTCCGATCCGTCCGATCCGTCCGATATCCAAATCGAAGTTGGAATCGGCATCGGAATCGATCCCTGCCCTGCATGGCTCCTGGCCCTCACGGACCGCTCAAACTTCGCTGCCGAGTGGTGTCAGCACCGCAACAATACGGTTGCGGTACCCGGTTCTGCATGGCCGAATCCCATCACGCGTCCCTTCGATACCGAGACCGATAGCGACCCCGACCCCGATCTAGCTTCGCCATGGACCTTTTCGGACGACATCTAGCTAGTCTGGGTATATTTCGGCACGAAATCGGTTGCGATACAGGGCGGTCCCGATCTATGACGCCTCAAGACCATTTGGATCCGCTGCTGATGAACTGACACCGGACTTGCCAATACCAGGTTTGAGACCATGACCGCCCCCCAAGAATCGATGATGACCATGAACCATCCTGCATTTGTCCTGAATTGCCATTTCAACGGACTCTCCATCATCCGTGACCTCGGGCGCCGTGGAGTTCCTGTCTATGCCTTGGACGCCAGGAAGAGCGTCGGCACCGTCAGCCGCTACGCACAATTCAGACGCTGCCCGAATCCGCTCGTCTCCAACGATCAATTCATCGATTTCCTGATGGAAATGGGACCGAAATTCGAATGGCGACCGGTCCTGATCCCCACCATGGATCAGTGGGCCATGGCCATCGCCCACGCCAAGGATCAACTGGAGAAGTATTACATCTGTTGCGTGGCGGATCCGGAAGTCATCGATCTCTGCATCTACAAACAGCGCTTTTATGAGTGGGCGCTCGAACGCGGTTACCCGGTCCCACGCAGTTGGAAGGCAACGGACTGGCAACAGGTCCCGGACGACGCCTACCCCGTGGCCGCGAAACCAGAGTTTAGGGTCAGCGCGACCAATCGTTCCGACGCGTTTCAGCGATCGCTGAATTACACCGAACAGCGGCTCCGGCCGCTGCTCTCCCCGATCGATCTCGCCGCGTTTGTGGAGCGACACGAGGGGTATTTGTCCGATTTTTTGATTCAGGAATATGTACGCGGACTCTCCGATCAGATGCTTACGATCGGAGTCTATGCGGATCGTCGGCATGAGGTGCGCGGTCTCTTCACAGGTAGAAAAATCAGGGGATTTCCGCCGGATGTCGGCGACTGCATGGCCGGTGAATCGTACGAAGTCCCCGAGGAGCTGATCGATATCACTCAATCGATTTGCCGGGATATCGGGTACCACGGGATCGCGGAATTCGAGTTCAAGCGCGATTGCGAATCCGGCGAGATCAAGCTGCTCGAGATCAACCCCAGGACCTGGTCCTGGGTGGGGATCACACCGGCATGCGGTGTGAGCCTGGGCTGGATGGCCTACCAGGATCTCTCCGGAATGGGACTGCCGACGGGTTGCCAGCGCAGCCACGCCAAGACCGGGGAGGTCAAATGGGTCCGGATCACCGAAGACCCGCTGAACTGCCTCCGGTTCAATCGCTCAGCTGGTTACCCACAATGGCACCACACCCTGCGGAGCTGGTGGCACAGCTTGGAGGCGGATCGCTTGGTCGTTGCGGAGTTCGCCAAGGACGATATCGCCCCCGGCATCTGGAGCGTGCGCCAAAAGATCCGCGAGCTGAACCTCCGTCGAAAATCCAGTCCGAAGCTTTGATGGGACAGCGGCAAAGCCTGAGGGGAGTGCTCGAAGATCAGCGTACTCCCCATCCGGAGCCGGAGGTTCTCGCGCAGAGGCCTTTTCGACCTGAACTTGGGGCTGGCGTGGGCCCAAACTCTGATCCCTACCTTATTGGAGAATTTTTCAGAATTACCGTTTTCACCGGCACATGGCAGTTGCTGGAATTACCTCACCCCCCGCAGGCACCCCTCTGCATTCCTCCCCTCTGCGCCTCGGCGCGGGTCCTCTCCTCTTTGTCCTGCTATCCACCGCCCAAGGCTTCAAAACCGCCCTCGGGGCGGAGGCGGACCGCGGGGTAGAGCGGATCGTGCGCCCACGAGATCGTCAGGCCCTCCCGAAAGGCGCGTTTCAGGAGTTTGGTTTTGAAACGGCAGAGATCCCCGGGGTATGCGTCAAAGGCGCTGGCGAGGTGATAGGCGAGATGCCACTGAGTGGGGACAATATCGGAGATGTGCGCGAATGCCTTTCCCCCTGATCGTACCTCCAACCATTGCAGACAGGGCGTGTGCCCCTGGCCTACGTGCACCGACAAACCCTCCCCGAGGAGAAAGGGGCCGTTCCAACTGCATGTCCTCGGGTGCGCTGCCAGGAACCCAACCAGCTCTTCGGCATACCCCTCCTTTTCCCAGGGGCCGGCCGAGCGTGCATAGCTCATCTCCCACTCCTGGACGTGGTAGTGCGCCTCCGGGAAGAGATCGATCAGTCGGCCGCGCTCCCCCCGCTCACATACCCCTCCACAATGATCGTAGTGGAGATGCGTCAACACGACATCGGTGACCGCTTCCACGGGGATCCCAATGTCACCCAAGCCCACACGCAGGGAAACGATCTCGGGATCGGCATACTCCAACAAGGCCTCCGGCCAGATCTCCCCGACACCCGGTTCGGTCAGGATGCACTTGCCCTCGCCCCGTACAACGCATCCCCAACACGGTATCCGCACCCGTCCCCTGGAATCCGCTTCCATCCACGCGGTCCACACCTCCGGCGGCACCCCGCCGAATAAGGCCCCACCGTCGACCAGAAAGCTTCCCGCCTGAAAGATGTCCACAACAAACGAACCGATCGCGAACTGATATTTGGGTCTTGCGTCCTTCATTGTACCGCTCCAACCAATAAGGCGTCCTTCAGCCTTGGACCGAAATTGTTATTAAATACGAATTCGTGATGGATCGGACACGCAATATCTCTGAATCATGGCCATTCAAAAGAATTCCCCCCCCCCTTACGCAACTCGACAATGGGGGATTCAACAAAAAAAGAATAGTCCGGGATGGCTGCACAAATCAAGAGAAAACGATTTCCAAGCCCACCGAAGGCGGGCATCACGGAGACAAGAGAACCACGGATGCATATAATTCAGGAAGAAGGCTCGACAAAGATCGCAAGGGAAGCTCACGCCTCAGCTCACATCCCCTCCCCAAAACACTCTCCCCACCGGCCAGCGGGCGTGGCCATTGACAGATCATGAGCTTCACATATCATACAAAGCATGAACCTTGCCCAACCTGAACTCGATCGGGATACATGCCTCGAGCGGCTCACACGTGCCGCTCAGATGCTGCGCGTGATGGCCCACGCCGACCGCCTCTTCATTATGCAGCTCCTGCAGCGGGAGGAGTGGGCGCCCGTGTACCGCATCTCCGAAGCAGTTCGGCTCCCGCACGCCGCCACATCGCAGCACCTCAATTACATGAAGCGGGTCGGCCTGTTGAAATCCGATCGCCGCGCCAAAGAGGTATGGTACGCCATCGCCGACCACGAACTGGTGAAAATCCTCGATTGTATCTGTCAGTGCGCTGATTGAGCTTGAGCCCGAAAGGCGGGATCCTTCAGACGTCGCCTCCAGGTCGAAAACGCCACCGCGCCTCTTCGCCTCTGCGCGAGACCCTACGGTTCCGGATGGGAGAGACTGGTTAAGAACGCGGCTACCTTTTCGGATGACCTCTATCTGAATAATTCCCCAAAAAGGTTGGGATCAGGGCGTGGCCCCTACCCACCCCCATGGCCAGGTCGAAACGCCACTGCGCCTCTGCGGGAGGCTCTCCGGTTCCGGATGGAAAAGCGGCTGCCCTTTCCGACGCCCTTGAGCTGCGCCAATGCCCGCCCGCGATTCGTGCTTCCACCCGTCTGGGACTCCTGCTACCCTGCATCCATTCCCACTCGATTGGCTCACCCAACATTTTATCCAACGGAGAAAAGAACATGACTGTCGAGAACGGCGTTCGCCTGATGGCTGGAACCATGGTCCTAATCAGTGTGGTCCTTGTCTATTTCTTCGGGAAGGTCTGGCTGCTTCTCACCGCCTTTGTCGGCCTCAATCTCGTGCAGTCGGCCTTCAGCGGCATCTGCCCTGCCGTGGGTATCGCTAAAAAATTAGGTTGCACCGATACCGCGGGCGGTTGCTGCGCAAGCGCGCAGGATTCCCAGGACTGATTCTTGGCCTTCCCCCGATCTCAGAACCCTTCCATTCACGTCCTCACCTATTCGGGAATCGTAACCTCATGAGCGCATCCTCTTCTCTCGCCGTGCTGCCGCTCCTATTGCTCAGCAGCCTCTGCTTTGCATCGGCTGACCTCACCGCCGCGGTCGTCCTCACCGAGGAGGGCACCGCCAAGGCCGAGATCGTCCTCCCCAATACACCCTCCCCCAACATCACTTTTGCCGCCGAGCTGCTGCAATCTGAATTGCTGCATATCACAGGCGCCACCCTGCCTATCGTCGAAACACCCACCGCAGGCTCCACCCACGTCTGGATTCAATCCGCCGACAACACGACCGATACCGCGGATGCCCTCCAGCTCGGACCCGACGGGATCCGAATCTTCACCCGCGAGGGTGACCTCTATTTGGGCGGACAAGGCACCCGGGGCCCTATTTACGCTGTGGCTGAGCTGCTTGACGGCATGATCGGTTGCCGGTATTGGACCGAGAAAGAGATCGATCGGCCTCGGCAAGCCAGCCTGGTCATCCCGGAGTGCGCCTACCTCTACAACCCACCCTTAGAATATCGCTACCCGTTCTGGACCGAAGGCTTCTCCGCGTCCTGGTCGCTCTTCAACAAGGCCAACGGATTCGAGGGTTTGAATCGTGAAGAATTCGGCGGTAAACGCTCGCACGGCGGTGTCCACACTTTCAATCACCTCATCCCCCCCGCGACCTATTTCGAAAGCCATCCGGAATGGTTCAGCCTGATCAACGGCAAGCGTTCGGCAGATCACGCGCAGCTCTGCCTCACCAACGCCGAGATGAAGGCCGAGCTGATCAAAAACCTGAAGTCCAATATCGCCGACAGCCCCGGTGAATACGTCTTCAGCGTCTCTCAAAACGATTGGTTCGGCTTTTGCCAATGCCCCCAGTGCCAGGTCGTCGACGAGGCCAACGGGAGTCCCTCCGGCACCATGGTCAGCTTCGTGAACGATGTCGCCGAAGCCATCGAGGAGGATTTCCCCGATGTCATGATCAGCACCTTGGCCTACCAATACACTCGCAAGCCACCGACCGCGGTCAAGCCACGGGCCAACGTCATCATTCAACTCTGCAGCATTGAATGCAGCTTCTCGGTGCCTCTGACGCATCCGAGGAACCGTGCGTTTGCCGAGGACATCATCGGTTGGTCCAAGATCGCCGACCGCCTCTACATCTGGGACTATACGACCAACTTCCGGCACTACTTCTTGCCCCATCCCAACCTGCGCGTCCTCGGCGAGAACCTGCGCTTCTTTACGGAGCATAAGGTGCACGGCGTCTTCGAGCAGGGCGCCTACACGACCCGGTGCGCCGAGTTCGCTCCGCTCCGGGCATGGGTATTGGCACGCCTACTCTGGAATCCCACACTGGATGACCAGGCCCTGATTCGGGAGTTCTGTGAGGGGTACTACGAAGCCGCCGCGCCTCAGATTCTGGAGTATATCCGGATCATCCACGATTCCGCGCTGGAGATGGATGAACCGGCCTATTGCCTGCCCTCCTACTCCACCGACTTCCCCTTCCTCTCCTTCGAGGTCCTCGAGCAGGCATACGCCCTGTTCCAGACCGCCAAAGCCAATTCCACCACTCCCGAAATCCGTCGTAGGGTCCAGATCGCAGAGTTGCCTGTTCTCTACGCCTTCATCTTGCGGTGGAACCAGCTGAAGGAAGAGGCCGGCCCACGCGCATTCCCCTTTGATCAGACGCGCGAGGAACTGGCCGAGGAATTCGAGGCCTCCGCCAAAGACTTAGGAGTCACCCGGATCAATGAATGGGAAGAGGGCTTTGGATTGCTGAAGCAGATCCTCGCCAGAGGTGGTCCGAATAGGTAGCCGTTTCCCCATCCGGAACCGGAGGTCTCGCGCAGAGGCGCAGAGGCGCGGTGGCGTTTTCGACCTGGCCATGAGGTGGTCCGAAAAGACGAGATCCTTCATTCGTCGCCTCCAGGCAATAGTCCGATCCGTGTCGAAATCGAAATCGAAATCGGGATCGATCCCCGCCCTGGTTGGAGCCTGACCT
>CALLYA010000364.1 GCA_937875495.1 uncultured Verrucomicrobiota bacterium | reverse complement strand
TCGAGGAACTTCTAGTTCCAGTTTGACAGACCACATGCCTGCGCCTCTGCGCGAGACCTCTCCTTCCGGGCCCTCGTGTCTTCGTGATTGCATTCCCCTCCCAACTCCTTAAGCTTCTCCCAACACCCCACCTTTCTACACCGGAGGCATATGGCGGATCGCGATTATGTCGAAATTCGACCGGCCAGAATCGACGACCTGGCTGCCATTTTTCACCTGGGTGAACGCGTCTTCACCGCACAGAGGTTCACAAATCTCTATCGAACCTGGGACGAGTACGAGGTCACCTGGCTCTTCAACTCCGACCCCGAACTCATCCTCGTCGCGGAGGCCGATGACCAGGTCGTCGGGTTCGCCATGGGCACCACCATCGAGAAATCCAGAACGGCCTGGAACTATGGCCACCTCCTCTGGCTCGGTGTTGCACCCGGTTACGCACGGATGGGTATCGGCAGCATGCTTTTCGACCGATTCCGTGCAGTCGTTGAGGAACTCGGTGTTCGGATCATGCTCGTTGACACCCAGGCCGACAATGAACCCGCCATTGCCTTCTTCCGGCGAAAGGGCTTCGGTAATCCGACCGATCACGTCTACCTCACCCTCAACCTCGAAAAGTATGATTGATGCCCGATCCCGTCCCCACCATCGAACGCCCTCGACTCCTCTCGCTCTTCCATGAATTGGTCGATATCTACAGCCCCTCGAACAAGGAAGAGGAAATCGTCGACTTTCTGAGCGCATACCTCAAGCACCACGGCCTGCCGGTTCGTTCCTCCCCCGTCGATGACACCCGTCATAACCTGACCGTCACGACCGGCCCCAACCCCCAAACACTCTTCTTGGGCCATGTCGACACGGTGCCTGCCTTCGATATCGAAGACTACCGGTTCAGGCAACACGACGGACTCTGTTACGGCCTCGGAACGGCGGATATGAAAGGTGGTTGCGCCGCCCTGATCGAGGGCTTCATCAACGCGCACCAAGCAGGCCGGCTCCGGGACGATGTCATGCTTGCCCTGGTCGTCGGGGAAGAGGAGACCGGCGACGGGACCAAGGCACTGCTCGAACGCCATTCCTTCCAGGACGCGATCGTGGCCGAACCGACCAACCTGCGCCCCTGCCTCCATCACTACGGCTATGTCGAGATCATCCTTCGCACCTTCGGTGCCCGACGACACGCGGCCGTGTCCGATCGGCAGTCCCACGCGATTCGAACCCTCCTGCGTCTCCTGCTCCAGATCGAAGACCGAATCGAACTCAATGAGCCAAAGACGGTGCTCAATATCCGTGATCTCCACAGTTCGGAGTCCGGCTTCGCCGTACCCGATCGATGCGTCGCGAGCCTCGACCTCCATATCCCGTCGGACCGCAACGCGAAGGCGTATGCGCAGGACCTGAGCGCATTCGTTCTGGAAAGAATGCAAACCAGCGGCGCAGGTCGCTATGAGATCGAGTTCCCGACCTTGGCGGACGGATTCGCAATCGACCCGGAGGCCGCCCTCGCACAACGGGTGCGTACCGCCCTGGCGGTTCAAGGCCTCCCCAACGCGCCGGAATCGTTTAAAAGCCACTCCGACGCCAACCTACTCATGGACACCGGCTGCCACCCCGTGATTATCGGTCCCGGCCAGCTGGCAAAGGCCCACGCCATCGACGAATCCATCGATTTTGATCAGGTCGCATGGGCCGCCCAGCTTTTCACGCGCCTCCTGCTCGATTGAACCGCTCCCCGCCCGCCCCTTCGACCGGGATCACGCCTCCCGTGATCCTGCCGCGTCCTTAGGTGTCAGCTCCGGATCGATTCGGCGGATGTTGCGGCCGACGTGTAGAAAACGGAATACGCCGAGACCGAAGATCATCGCGCCCATCACGATCAAGGCCGCTCCGATCAGCCAATAACCAAGGCTGTTCGTGAAGTGAATCAGACCGCCACCCGTGGCGGTAAAGGCCAATGAAGTCCTCACATACGCCAGCACCGTGCGCTCATTGGCCAAATGCGTACGCACCGCCGCCAGCTCGTCGTTCCTGCTCGCCAATGCATCCCCCTGTTGGTTCAACCCCCAAAAATGCTCGAACGCGTATTAGACACGAATCCCCAAGAAAAGGAAAACAAACCATTGAGGGTAGCCGGAGGTCGCCCGAAAAGGCGCGCTCCTTCAGACGTCGCCTCAAGGCAAGGGTTGCCCATCAGCCCGATCAGCCCGATCCGTCCGATCATGGTCGAAATCGATGGAAGGCGTGATTCGGCGTGGAATGTGCGTGTTCAAACCATCGCTACCCACCACCGCCCAAGCGCTCGCATGCCCACACTCCCACAGCCAATCGGACCTCCAACCTCAGATGTGAGAATTCGCCACCGACCTCTGCGTTCTTCCCCTCCCCCGCGTGTCACGCTATGGTGTTGGCTGTTGTCCTTCGCACTGAATCTTATTTGACTTCCTTCCCCAATACCGGCTCCAACCATGTCAACATCCCATCCATTTTTTTACGACCAGGCAGAGCTGCGTGCCTGTAAACGCCGACGCACCCAGCTGCTACGGTCCACCGGCAAGGCGCTCGTCCTCGTCCCGGCCGGAAGCGCCGGCCACCTCGCCCCCTTTCGGGCAGCCTCCGACTTCTATTACCTCACCGCGATGAGCGTCGCCGGCGCGGTCCTGGTGCTCGACCCGCTTTCCGATCAAAAGCCGATCAAGCTCTTTATGCCGCCCCTCACGGAACGTGAGCGACAGTGGGACGGCGCACGCCCGGGATTGGAAGAGGCCACAAGCCTGTTCGGGCTCGACGCCGCATTCCCGCGTGCCGACCTCGCCGGCTTCCTGGAGGCTGCCATGGGGAGATACACCGAGGTGTATTGGGTCCCCACGGTCGATCCCCAACTCGATTACCTCCTGATGCAAGAATGGTGCCGACGCGCCGCGCCCATTGCGGTGAAAAACGGACTCCCCGCAGCCCTCCACGATCTCAGACCCGCATTGGCGCCGCAGCGCCTCATCAAGGATGCGCTTGAAATCGAACGTCTGCGCCGCGCGGGTAAGCTCAGTGCCGCCGCCCATCGCACAGTGATCCAGAACATCCGGCCCGGATTCGACGAACGCCAGGTGCATGCCGCGATCGAGAAGGCCTTCTTCGATCACGGCGGGGATGCCATCGCCTTCCCAACCATTGCGGCCGGAGGTAGCAACACCACCATCCTGCACTATGTCGCCAACAACCAGCCGATCGCCGACGACGCACTCGTCCTGGTCGACGCCGGAGCGCGCCTGCAGCAATATTGCAGCGACATCACCAGGACCTTTCCCATCCGCGGACGCTTCACCGCCGCCCAGCGCGATCTCTACCGGGTCGTCTACAACGCCCAACAGGCGGTCTTCAAAGCCGCTCGTCCAGGCAGAAGCTTCGATCTCCTGCAGAAGACCGCGGTCAAGGTGCTTGCCCAAGGAATGCTCGACCTCGGAATCCTTCAAGGCACCCTGGACGAGGTCATCGAACAGGAGCGCTTCAAGCCGTTCTATATGCATGGCATCGGCCATTCACTCGGACTCGATGTCCACGACCCCACACCCTCCAAGCTCGGGGGCAAACAGCTCGCCAAGCTCGAGCCAAACATCGTCATGACCGTAGAGCCCGGGATTTATATTCCGAGCAACGCACCGGGCGTGCCCCGGAAATTCCTCGGGATCGGGGTCCGTATCGAAGACGATATCCTGATCGGTGAACAGGGCTGCGAGATCCTCACCGACAACGACACGAGTCCCGAGGAAATCGAAGCCATGATGGGGTGATTGACAAACGAATGTTTCAGCGGCAACTTGCGGTCCCGATGGAAGGCCGAACCCTCTGAAATCAGGGGGATCAGCCTATTCCGATCCATGTAGCGTCGGATCATAGGAGGGAAAATGAAGCCATGGATCCCAATAGACCTTCCAACACCTCAACTCGAGGCAAAGACCGCGTGAAGACCCCCCCAGCCGATAAGCCCAAAGGGGGCCGACTGGGCCCCGTCAGCGCCGCCGAGTTGCTTGGATTGAGCGGCCCCCGAACCCACAACACACCACGGCTTCCGGATCCGGAGTCACTTCCGGAAAATCTCAGACCATTCCTGGCTGCCCTGCTCAATATCCGAGACCGCCTGACCTCCCGAGTCACGACTCAAAGCAAGGAACATTTCCAGAACGCACGCGAGGCATCCGGTGAGCTCTCAGGGTACAGCTTACATATGGCCGACGCGGGGACCGATAACTGGGACCGCGAATTCGCGTTGAGCCTCATCTCCTCCGACCAGGACCTCCTCAAGGAGGTCGATGACGCCATCGACCGAATCCGTGAGGGCACCTACGGCATTTGCGAGGCCTCCGGCGAGCCGATCGCCGAGTCCCGCCTTAAGGCAATCCCCTGGACCCGCTACACTGTCGAGGCCCAAAAGGAGATGGAGAAATACAAGAAGCGGCGTATCCCTCGTCCGAACCCAAGCTCCTACGATATCGAGGACCTGGAAGAGGAATGATCGAGTCAGGCAATGAGCAAGAGCCCGTCCGAAAAGACGCGATCGATCCGGCGTCGCCTCGATAGCGAGCCCGACCCCGAGCTTGCTTCGCCATGGACCTTTTCGGAAGACCTCTGGTGAGAAAAGTCCTGCCACAGAGGTCACCGAGAACACAGAGGAAGAATCTCTCTGTGAACTCTGT
>CALLYA010000363.1 GCA_937875495.1 uncultured Verrucomicrobiota bacterium | reverse complement strand
CATGCCCGAGGCGGTAGCGGTTCCGCCTCCGGTACGCTCGGCGACATAGCCGATCGTGAAGGTGTTGTTCTTCGGGATCAGGTTATGATAGGTCTCAAACCCCTCCAACAAAATGTCGTCCCCGGTCTGGGTCCAGGCCGCACCCCATAGGCTGGTGATGGTGTCTGGGAAATCGACCATGGTCACGGACCAATCGAGGGCGGCGGAAGTGGTGTTTTTGATTTTGAGCTGACCTTGATAACCGGTCCCCCAATCGGTCTGGATCGTGTGCGTACAGATCAAACCTGGATCGGACGGGACAAAGGTCAACGCGGACGTGATGCCGCAACTCGCGGCGAGTAGGAAAGCCATGGCTGCCAGGCAGCGCGCGGGCCCGGTACCGCTTCTGAGCAAAGAAGGGTGAGTCAACATGATACGCCTCCGCTTGTAACGAAACATGCCTCACGCCCGCCATGGCACAGTTTTCCAGTGTGCGCCCTGGCTCCCAGGTTCGACACGCTGCCGCAGGCACTCGGAAGCCCCCCCGGCTTCCGAGAATGTGTGCATGTTTCGATATGCAACCCAATAATCGCATCGTTTTTAGGGACATGCAAAAGGGGGACATCGTAAAAATGCCCCCCTTTTGCGCTGAAAAAACGCTGATTTAGGCGTTGGGCTCTGCTTTAGCGCGGAGCTTCCGCACGATATGCACGATTACGACGAGCAGGATGAAGGCGAGGACCGCGGCCATACCCCATTTATCGGCCTTGTCGTATACGGTGATGAGGCTCGCCACCGTCATCACGGTGGCCGCAATGACCATCAGAACATTCCACGCCACACGCCGTCCACCGGTCGGCATTTCGTCCTTCAGCAGTTTGCGCTGGTTCATCATGAAGGTGAAGGCCCAGTAAGCAATCGGCATCAGGATGAAGCAGAAGACCGAAGTCGGTACCGCGAGCCAGAACTGGGCCTTGTTCCAGAAAAATGGCCCGAGCGCACCGGTCGCTGCGCAGAGCGTGCCCAATCGATACGGCCAACCGGTCGCAGGCACGTTGAAGATCTCGCAGATCACAAACCCGGAGACCAACATCAACAGTGTGATCGTGGAGAGTGTCATGCCGACAACACCAAGCCCAAAGGCCCAGTCGGCGATGGCGGGACCGGTAAACGGCCGGAGGCTCTTGGCCAGATCGAAGGCGTCCCGGGTGACCAGCGTCGCGGCTAAATACCGCGTCCCCTCCGGCAGGGTCTCGACCCGGATAGCATTCTCCAAGGCCTGGCGGGCCTTGAGCCGAGACTCCGGCTTAAGGAGATCCGCCTGCATACCCTCAAACCATTTCGATTCCCGGAACGACCCCACCCGGGCCAGGAGTTCCTCGTCGGGCAGGTCACCGATTCCGTCCGCTGCAGAAGCTGCAGGGAGGAGCTTGACCAGGTAACCGTAGTACTCGTTCAAGTGACGCGTGGAGGCCTGGGGTACTTCCACTCCCTCTTCCACCGGGGCGTCAAAGAAACCTTGGGCCGGCTTGGCGTGGAACTGGCTTCCGGCAGCGATAATCACACAGCTGGTGGCGAGTACGAACGGAATCAACATGCCCATTCCCAGATCGAACTTGGCAAACCCCAGAAACTCCTTGGTCCAGCCCCGACGCAGGATCGAGTATGGGAAGAGGAACGTCATGTTGATGCCGACCGCCGTCGCCGCGGCGCCGATCAGGACATCGCGCTGCTTCGCCACAATGATCTCGGTCCATTGGGCGACATGCTCGGTCGGGATGTTCTGCAATAGGGCGGCAAACCTGGGTGCCGGCGTTGTAATGGAGCTGATGCGGGGGATGAAGCCGCGAAACACCTCGCTCCAGATGATTCCGCCCCCGTCCTGAGTGAGCGCCAGCTTGAGCACGACACCGAAGAAGCAGATGACGATCATGGCCACCATCAACTTCAGGATGGTCTCGTAGATCTTCACACCCCTGCCGCCACGGTCATAGGACCATGTGATCGCGATCGCGATCAGCAAGAGTGAGATACTGATCACCAGCTTTCCATTGAAATCGCCCATGGGACTGTCGGGACCGAGCACACCAGGAAAGAGGTTTTGCTGCAGTGCACCCGTGGCAAGTGAGTACTGCGAAAGCGCCCACACCATGTTGGCGGTCAGGGAGGCAAGGGCCCACCCCCAACCGAGCACCGGATTGACATGTTGATTCAGGGAACGAAAGGGGCGCTCCTGCGTCGACATCGTGACGTACGCAATCGCGCTAAGCATCACGATCCCGAGAATCATCGCAAAGGGCTGAAGCCAGAGCAGGTCGGGTCCCGCCAAGATCCCGAGATAGAGACTGCCCGCAAGAGTACCGCCGCCGAGAGTCAGGGCGCTCTGCAGGAATCCAGGACCGGATAGGCGGAGATAACCGCCGATCTTGGCAAATCCCCCCTTCTCCTCGACATCCCGCAACATCTGACGCTCATGCTCTAACGCGGGATTTGCGGCCTGTTCCGCCCCAGATTGGGGTACAGCTTGTTCTTCAGACATGGAATCGCTCCTTTCGGTCTATCCGGGTCATGCAGAATTACATTCGGGAAAACGAAGGACAACCCTAGCGCAACGCTGGATATGGGAAAAGAAGGAACTTGCATCATAATTCGCGGCGCCATATCGCGGCACGACTTTTCGTGCCGCGGCGCGGGGGCTTTGCGCCCCCGCGCGGAGGTCGGAGGTCGGAGG
>CALLYA010000362.1 GCA_937875495.1 uncultured Verrucomicrobiota bacterium | reverse complement strand
CCCCGGACAGCAGCATGCGTAGCCGTGCTGCGGACCTCCGACCTCGCCTGATGCCCGCAGGCATCAGGCTTCCGGCCCCTGGCCGGAACCCCATGCTTGGCAACCGGCGGGATTTGGTCAATCTTGGAGTTTGATTGTCTCGAAAACAGAGGAGTCGACGGTGATGGTACATCTTCAATATAAAACCTTCCTTGGGATGCTTGCCTGTGCCTGTCTGGTGACCGGCTGCGGGCCGGAGGTCGAAACCTATTCGGTTGCACGACAGGACGAAGGCACCGCCAGGCCTGCGGTCGCGCCTGGCATGCCGGGGGGCACTTCGAATGCGCCCGCAGCAGAAAGCGGGGTCCGCTGGGGCTCGCCCGAGCAGTGGCAGGAATTGCCCGCGAGCGGGATGCGGCTGGGCAGTTTCCAGGTGGAGAGCGATGCGGGGACAGGCGATGTATCGGTCATTGTGCTGGCCGGCGACGGCGGGGGCCTGGTCAGCAACGTCAACCGGTGGCGCGGCCAGATCGGACTCGCCCCCGTGACGGAGGAGGAGATTCGAGCCGGCATTGAGGAGATTGAGATTCCGGGCGGCACGGTGCTGTTTGTGGAGCTGCGCGGACCCGATGGCGGCGACGGCATCCTGGGCGGCCTCCTCGATTGGGAGGGTCAGACCTGGTTCTTCAAGATGACGGCTCCGGACGCAATGATCACGGAAAACCACGATATCTTCCGCGCCTGGCTCCAGACGGTGGAGGTTTCAGGCAACGCAGAGTTAGAGTAAGGGAACAACAGCTCCGCCCTGCGGCGCAATTATCTCAGGAAGCAGCCCTATCATGACCGACCCCGCCGGCACCGCCGTCCCTCCGAAAAGCAAGCAATCGCGTCTGGAAAGCCTGGCCTCCCTGCGGCTGACCGTGCTCCTGTTGGCACTCAGCATGGTCCTCGTCTTTTTCGGGACCCTTGCGCAGGTCCGGCACGGCATCTATTGGATCCAGGAGAATTACTTTCGAAGCTTCTTCCTCTATTGGGGTCCCGGTGGGGCGGATTGGAAGATCCCTATCTTCCCGGGCGGGTACTTGGTCGGGCTGCTCCTCTTCATTAATCTGAGTGCGGCGTACTGGTTCCGATTCCGTTTCACGCGGCGCAAGTTCGGGATTCTCATGGTGCATGCCGGCCTGATGCTGCTCCTGCTCGGCGAGCTCTTCACCGCGCTCTTTTCCCAGGAGAGCCTGATGCGCATTGATGAGGGCGCATCGGCCAACTATTCAGAGGCCCAGCGCGAGGTCGAGCTGGCCCTGATCGACCGGAGCGCACCCGGACAGGATCTGGTGACCGTCGTTCCACAGGCAATGCTGCGCCAGGAAGGCCAGATCGAATTGCCCGAGCTGCCACTCGATATCCGAGTCAAGCGATACCTGCCCAACAGCCGGCTCTATCTGCGCTCCGATCGGCCGGACGCGCCGGATACCGGGGCGGATATGGGCATGGGCCCGAGCCTGGCGATGGAGCCATGGCCCAAGGCCACGCGCAGTGACGAGCGTGACCTTGTGACCGCCCTGGTCGAGATCCTCCACCCCGACGGCTCGCTCGGCACCTGGCTCGTCTCCAACGCCCTGGCCCGGGAACAGGAGTTCACTTTTCGCGACCGCACCTACTCCCTCGCCTTACGCTCGCGCCGTTTCTATAAGCCGTTCACGCTGCACCTGCTCGACTTCACGCATGAGCGCTACGCCGGGACCGACATTCCCAAGGACTTCTCCAGCCGCGTGCGCCTCGTCCATCCTGAAGCGGGCGAGGACCGCGAGGTGCTCATCTACATGAACCACCCGCTGCGCTATGGCGGCTTCACCTTCTATCAGAGCGGCTTCGACAACGACGACCAAACGACCATCCTGCAGGTAGTCAAGAACCCGAGTTGGCTGCTGCCGTACGTCTCCTGCCTCATGGTCACACTCGGCTTGATTGTGCAATTCGGTCTGTCGCTCATCGTCTTCCTCCGCCGCCGATCGGCGCGTGAGCGGTCCCAACTCGCAGCGGCTGCCTCCGAACATCGCCGCCCGACCCGTCTGCTCGGACCCCTCGCCGCGGTGGTCGTGCTCGCGTTGGCGCTCGCCGCCGGCATGCGCCCACCCGCCCCCGCATCGACAGGGATCGAGCTCGACGGCTTCGCCAAGCTCCCCGTCCTGCTTAACGGACGCATCAAGCCGCTCGATACGATCGCGCGCAACTCCCTGATGCTGATCCACGGCAAACAGCGACTCGCCGTGGAAGACGGAAAAATTCCCGCCATCGCATGGCTCGCAGAGGTCCTATTCCTCCCCAGCCAGGCCGATCGGCAGGAGGTGTTCCTCATCCACAACCCCGATATCCTCGACGAGCTCGAACTCTCACCCACCCGCAAGCTGTTCGCATTCCATGAGCTGGAGTCGCACCTGGAAGAGATCGACCAGGCGGCGGTGATCGCGGGGCAGGTCGAATCCCAACGGCGGACCCTCTACCAACGCGACATCCTCCGGCTGCAGCGGCAGCTGTCGCTCTACCTCCGGTTGCAACACTCCCTCGACCTTCCCGGCACACGGGATCTGGCGGCGGAGATGGCGGCCATGCGGACCCTTATCGCCGAGCATTTCGACCGGCTTCATCAGCAGCCGGAGGATTTGACGGCCGACGAGGAGGCCGCGCTGCAGCGGATCTCGGGTTTCGTGCAGGAGCTGATGCGGGTCAGCCGCACGGGGTATTTCTACCCGATCCCCGCAATCCCCGGCGCCATGCCGGAGGGTGGTGACGACTGGATGAAATTCGCCGACGCCCTGATGGCCTCGGTCTCGCTCGAGGCGCCCTTCCCCCCGATCGAGAACTACATCCAGTTGGGAGCCGCATTCCGAGCCGGCGACAACGCTGTATTCCAGTCCGCCATCGCCGAATACAACAGTTGGCTCGCAGGGAACCGGCCCGATGCGACGGCATCCGGTCGGAGAGAGGTGGCATTCAACCGCATCTCACCCTTCTCGACCAGCATGGCGCTGTACGTCATCGTCTTCCTGATCGCGGTCATCTCTTGGATCAAATGGCCGAAACCGCTGACCGCCGCCGCATTCTGGCTGCTCATCGCTGCGTTCCTCCTGCACACCGGCGGATTGCTCATGCGGATGATTCTGGAAGGCCGACCGCCGGTCACCAATCTCTACTCCTCCGCCGTCTTCATCGGCTGGGGCGCGGTCTTGATGGGCCTGATCCTCGAACGTCTGTTCCGCAACGGGATCGGGAGTGTCACCGCCGCCGCTATGGGCTTTACCACGCTGATCATCGCCCACCATCTCTCCGGTGACGGTGATACCATGGAGATGATGCGCGCGGTGCTGGACTCCAATTTCTGGCTGGCCACACACGTCGTCGTCATCACGTTCGGCTACTCCGCGACCTACCTCGCCGGCTTTCTGGCGATCGTCTACCTGCTGCAGACCGCGTTCAATCGCGCCTTCGATCCGGATACCGCACGCTCCCTGGAGCGGATGACCTACGGCATCATCTGCTTCGCGGCGCTCTTCAGTTTCGTCGGCACGATCCTGGGCGGCATCTGGGCAGACCAGTCATGGGGCCGGTTCTGGGGCTGGGACCCCAAGGAAAACGGCGCGCTGCTGATCGTCATCTGGAATGCCATCATCCTCCACGCGCGCTGGGGCGGGATTGTCCGCGGCCGCGGACTCATGGTTCTGACCGTCTTCGGCAATATCGTGACCAGCTGGTCCTGGTTCGGCACCAACATGCTCGGGGTCGGGCTGCACAGCTACGGGTTCATGGACTCCGCCTTCTTCTGGCTCGCGGCCTTCATCGCCTCACAGCTGCTGCTGATGTGCACGGCCGCACTGCCAATGGCGAGACGGCGCGCCGCGGAGAGTAGCGCCGCGGCCGAAACCTGAGGCATGGGTAGAGGTCAGCCCTAAACGCCTTCCGGTTCCGGATGGGGAGGACTCGCGCAGAGGCGCAGAGGCGCAGAGGCGCAGAGGCGCAGAGGCGCAGGCATGTGGTCTGTCAAACTGGAACT
>CALLYA010000361.1 GCA_937875495.1 uncultured Verrucomicrobiota bacterium | reverse complement strand
GATCCGGATGGGGAGGTCAGGTTGAGAATGCGGCTACCTTTTCGGACGGGCTCTATCTACCCTTTCCGACCGCCTCCAGCTACTCCGCCAGAGGCCAGGCCTGCAGCAATTCATGCATCCGCATGGCCAGTCGACCCTTGCGTAATATGAAAACCTTGATGTTATCCCGCCCGACACGCGCACTCATCTCGGAAGTGGATCCCTTGGAAATACATGGGATCCCCGCACGATTGCAGACCTTCCAGATCTTGTAGGCGGCATTGTGCGCCAGATCCTCCGTGACCCATACCATCCCCACCTTGCCGGATCGTAAGGAACGCTCCACCTGGTCTTGACCAAACTGCACCTGGCGACTCCGCATCGCCAGCCCCAACAGCTTCATCGCCTCCTCCAGGGCATCCACGCCCGGAACCTCCGCCGCTGGCTCCTTCGATTGATCCTCTTCATCCCCCATAGTCACGCCTCCCCTCCGTCCCTTGACCATCCGTAAAACGCACACACCCGACCGCTTACTCCGACGATTGGTCCGATCCCACCCCAGTACCACCCGAGGATGATCCGCGTACCGAGAGCCCCGCAACGATCAGAAGGCAGGCAACCAGTAGACTGATCACCAACAGAACCAAGGCCGGCATCACCTTCTGCGTGTCGATGTAGCGCTTCAGAAACATCGCTCCGACCAACAGCGCCAATACAGCGCCCGCCCATGCACCCGCCGTCGGCACCCGATAGGTGAGGGCCAGACAGCCCAAGCTCAAAATACCCGACACGGAACCTGCAATCAGAGAGATCGTACTCCCACCCTGCACCTTGCCGAGAATGCCTCCCACAATCATCAGGATCGCGTAGACCACCAAAACCACCCGCATCATTACTTCCATGCAACCCTCCCAGAGTCTTCCGCCCTTCCACAAGGCCGCTGTACCGCTTCAAATCGCCCCTTGACCAAGGAGCGCCGCGGCTTCACGGCAGCGCTGGTCCAACCACTCGGTAAAACCGCCACGGGCACTGCTGTGAATCCTCGTCCAGATAACTCACCATGCCATCAGAAGTCGACGCCGTCACATCGGCCAGCCTTTCCCAATCAGCTCCATCCCGGACGAGGATGGAATAGGTCGCACCCGGATCCCCCTGGAATCTCAGAAGGAAGCCATCCGACGTGCCCTCGATCGCCAGGCCCGACATGCGGCGTCCCGGATCCCAAGGGTCAGTTCCGCTCCGATACTCGTCAAGATTGCTGCGCCCGTCCCGATCACCATCCCAACCAGCGTCTGAGGGATCGTGTGGATCCAGCCCATGTGCAAGCTCCCATGCGTCCGGCATTCCATCCCCATCCGAATCCTCCTCAGGCTCCAGTCCGGGAACCCAACCAGGGGTCGGAACCGATGCCGTCCAACTCTCAGGCAGGAAAGCCACCCGCGAGAGGCTGACCCTCTCCAAGGCCGCCCCCAATCCATCCGCGGCAACAGGCCAGGGCCAGGTAGGCATATAGTCCACCCGCTCCTCCTCCAGAAACGGCCGTCCCACCCCACCCACCAAATCCGGAATCGGACCACCCTGGCGCTCCAGCAGGACGAGTTCGCCCGCGTTGTCCAGCCTGCCTTTGAAGGGTCCCACCAACAGCGCCCCCTCCGGCAATGTGAACTGCTGGACAAAGGCGGCACGCCAATCCGGACGCTCAACCGGATCGAAGCCGACGACCACCAAAGATGCTCCCGCCCCCAGCCTCAAACCCGCCGGAAACTCGAAACCGATGCCTCCCGAAAGCCGCCAAATCGGGGCACCCTCGCCACCCGGACCAAACGTCAACGCGGCCTCGGAGCGATTCGTGACCTCGATATACTCACCCCACTCCAAATTCGGATAGGGGTGATACATGACCTCACTGATGACCAATGGCCCCACATAGGGCTCTCCATTCGCTGTTCCATGGGAGGAATCAGCCAGGGCCGTCCAATGAATCGCCGATGCAAACTCTACCCGCCCCATCGGGCGATCACTCTTCAAACCCTCCAGCGACACCGTCGCACGCTCTCCCGACCAATCCCCGGCCCCGTTGATCCGCCAGAGATGAAGCGCCTCCACCGTCGGTCCGCCAAAGCCCCATGAGAGACCAGCGGCCAACCAATCCGCCTGGCTGATCGTCCGCCGCTGGCCCGCGCCCAGTACCGTGCCTTGAGGTAGCACAAAGCCGGATTCCGCAGCGAGCGTGGTCGTCACCCACCACCCGCTGATGTCGATCGGTTCAGCCGAGAGATTGACCAGATCAATGGCTCCACCCGAATCACCCCCAATCCCAGGATCGCATTCATCAAATTCAACCCCGGTCAAGGCAATGGCATTCGCGAACCCCGAGGTCCCCCCAGGCATCCGTACCAGCCCCCCGCCGCCGTCCGGCAGACGTCCCCGCGAAACCCCCAACTCCTGACTGCCGAAGTAGAGCTCGTCGAGAACCCCACCGTCCGCATCCACCATGATCAGAGAGTCCCCCAACATGTTGAGGGCAAACCCTATCGCTCCACCCAGCTCCACGGAGACCCAATCACCTGGGCCCAAAAAGCTGAGCCCCGGCGCAATCGGCCAACGCTCCGCGTCCAGTGAGGGATCGTCCGTCCAAAAGAGCTCGCTCATCGATACCGGCAAACTGTCCGTGTTCACCAGCTCCGCCCAGTCCTCACCCACACCCGGGTTGGCCATCCACTCGTTGAGACGGAGACTGCCCTGGGGCGCCAGTGCAGCGGGCTGCGCATTCACCCATCCCGGCGTTGGAAATTCCAGCAGTGTCCAGCCGGATGGGGTCCGCCCGATCGTCCGATCCCGAACCTGCGGGCCATACTCCAGCGCCTGTACGACCCGGCCCAGAGGGTCGGACAGGTAGACACCGCCCCCCCGCCCCGAGAGGCTGAAGCCGCTGTTCAGAAGCCCAGCCGCACCGGTCGAACCCCAACGATTCCCATCACACGCAATCCATAAATAGGACTCGGGCCCCAGTCGCACCCCATCCGGAACCCTCCACTTGCGCAAATCCGAAGGGCTGTCGCTCAAATAGTGACCCGAGAGATCGAATTCGTCCGAACCGGAGTGATACAGCTCTACCCAGTCCCCAAACCGTCCGGCTGTATCCGCCGTTGCCCAGCGGGTCTTGGCCGCGATCTCATTTAGAATCGGTCCCTCGTAAAGGACCACGTGATTCGCCGCCCCCGGACTCGCACTCAGCGTGAACCAGGTCGGGGAACCGGTGCCGTCCGGTAATCGCCCCTCACTCTGGCCACCGCTACACGGAGCGTAAGCAATGGAGTCGATCTGCAGGCCGGCAGCATCAATCAGACGCCAAACCCCGCCACCCGCCACCGGATCGACCTCGATCGCCCCGCGGCCGGGACCCAGCGGAATCACCCCGTAGCCGCCCGGCTCCAGGAAACTCAGGTCCTCCATGCGATCGAGTTGAAACAGGTCGCCGATGTAGGCGCCACCCAGGGCCGCCGGTCGAACGGGGTCGAGATTGGCGAGTTCAAGCCAGCCACCGGTGCTCGCACACAATCCGAGGTCCCATTCATTCAAGACCACATGGCCGAGCGGCGCCAACTCCACCGGGGCGTTCGCAGCCATCGGAGTCGGCACGCACAATTGCCATTCCCCTCCGATACGCCCCACGGAATAATCCTCCAGTTGGCGGCCGAACTGGACAATATCCACCCTGCGCCCCGCAGCATCGAAGAGACAAAGCATCTCACCCGCCATGTCCAAGGCGAATCCGCTCCGCAACCCCGATAGAGTCGTTGCCTGATCGCACCACACCAACAACCGTTCACCCGAGCCCAAGCCGACGCCGGCCGGGAGCGTGAAATGACCGGGTTCACCCCGGTCCGAAAGGCTCCACCCGCCGAGCTCAACCGGTTCCGTCCCAATGTTCTCCAGCTCGACCCAATCGGGGTAGAGTCCGTCGTGAGGGACCGCACTCCTGTTGGAGGCCATGAACTCCGCAATGCGAATCGGACCCTCCTGGTGCGCCGGCACGGTATGGACCCCCGGCGTTCCACCGAACGTGGGCGAAGCCTGCCACTGGGCGGCATCATCCCCGTCGGCCATGACATCCAACCGTTCAAGCGATCGCCCCTCCCCATCGGCTTCCATTGGCCAGCCGCCGGCATCGTCATACTCGACCGCATCGACCCGATTGCCATGATCATCCAAAAGTACGATGCGCTCGCCCGCATTGGATAACGCTCCCGCATACCAATCATAGACATGGACGCCCGGATAGGCCGACAGGAAGGCATTGGGATCCGCACCCGAGGCCAGCAACATGACCGCGCCACCCTCCAGCACCGTCCCCGGCGGAAAACGATAGTCCAATCCCTGGATCCGAAAACCGGTCAGATCAACCGGGGTCGGACCGATGTTCTTGAACTCGACAAACTCCAGGGATTCCGGCCCCGCCGGATGATACATCAGCTCTGTCCATCGGATCGGGATCAGATCCGGACCGAATCTGTAGACCGCCTCGGAAAGCGCACTCCATTGGCCGCCCAGTCGCGTTCGCGCCTTCAGGATACTGCCGGTGTGCAGTGGGATCGGACCCGTAAACAGCTGGGCGCTGGCCGAAACGGCACCCGTCCACGCGACCCGCGGGTCGCTGCCGTCCGTGGTGAAGAAGGTCTCGCCTTCGCCCGCCCGGATCACGACCGATATCTCCGGAGTCTCCACCCGCCCGCCGGACGGGGTGAAGACCGGGGTGGGGAGGTCCGGATACAGGCCGAGGCTCCGGAACTGGTTGAGCACCGTCTGCCCACGTGCTGGTAAGTAGGACTCCGCGACCCGCTGCAGTTCCGGCAGCCAGTGATCACCCTTGGTGTAGAGCGCATACGGTCCGACGGAATAGGGGTGCACGTCCCGCCGATAATCCCCCCATCGCGCCGACTCACACACCACCGCCATCGCGATCCGTCGGCCTAACGACATCCAACGTTCCTCAGCAGCACCCGGGGTCAACGCACCGTCACCGAAAAAATGCGCCTGAAGACGGTCCGCAAATCGCATCCGGATCTCCGGATGACTGCGCATCCAGGCATAGATCTCTGCCGGCGTGTTGTATTGGGAGACCGTGGACATGTTGCTGCCGGGGAATTCGAGAATCCGCTCGATGTCCCAACAGATGAATCGAAATAGCTCACCAGGCTGCCGTCTGCGCACCGCTCCCCAATTCTTGTGAGGCCAATCCGCGTTGGCCCCGTAAATGTTGAGGATCATGTAATCGATGAAGCCGTCCATATCGAGAATCTGTTCCAGCTCCTGGAGACGCGCGTCATTCGCAGGCCCCGATCGGACGATCGACATCATCTGGTCCCAAGCCGCGCGCGTCCCGTCCCGCACCTCGCCACCCGGACGGATCGCATCGTATTCCTCTTTCTCCCCACCGAAATAGGAGGCCGCAAAGGCCGCATCCACCCGCTCGGACGGGTTGTACAACCCCCAATACAACCCGTTGATAAAGACATGCATCGAATTGCCGTGCGAGCCATAGCCACTCATCGCCAGTTGGGAGTCCCGACCCCACTGATCCCGCAGGTTGGAGCCACGCGGCCGCTGCTCACCACTCCAGTGCGTCCACGAATTGTTAAACTCACCCCTCAAAACCAACGTGTCCAGGGAGCGGACCGGTGAATCCTCAAACAGCTGGGCCTCCAACTTGCTCGGACCGTAGTCCCCCTTGAAGAGCAGGCGGAGCGAGTGCTTGGGGTTCTTGTCCGGTTCACGGCTCGCATCCCCTTGAATGCGCAATCCGCAATTGACCTGGATTCCTGAAAGCCGCCCGGATGGGTCGATGAACTCGACCGAGGCCGGCTTTTCCACCTGGTCAAGCGGACTGGTCGGACGCTGGCGAAGGGGATTGGAGTAGATCCCTTCCGAACCGAACATGTCCTCCACGTCAAGGACGATCGAGATCGATGGTATCTCACGCAGCCCCTCCAAGGCCTCTGCCCGCACGTCCGCGACGGCCAGAATCTCCGGGTCCATCTCATAGTCTGCCCGCGCTCCACCCCAGCTCCCGGGAAAGCCGTCGGGTTGGGCGCCTTGAGCCAACACCTGCTCCGGAAAGAGGTAGCTGCGGGTTTCAACCTCGCCCGGTAGAAATCCGTCCTGAAAAGCCGCCGCCCGCAGAATCGTGTTGCCCGCCACCCTGATCGCGGAGGTGTAAACCGCGCCCCCCAACCGGGTCGGCTCCGACCCGTCCAGGGTGTAGCGAATCTCCGATCCCGGATCCGGACTGCTCAAATGCAGCAGAAAGGGGCGATCGAAGAAGCCGTGGTTCACACTGAAATGCACCCGCTCGAGGATCCCAATGATCTCCGACGACCCGTTGAGGGCCCCAGGGGTGGGTTGGCTGAAGTACCCCCATCGCTGCGTGCCTGAGTCCCAGCCATAGGAGAGATCCGTCCGCTGCTCGGGGAACTGTGGGGCAAACGCAAAGACCGGTTCCTCCCATGAGTCCGGTCCAAACAGGCCCAAATACTCGCCGTAACGGCTCAATTGGAAACTGGTATGCAACTCCCCGGTCGGCCCCTCGGGGCGACGGTCCTTGCCGGATGCGAAGACCAGAAGATAGGCCCCCGGCTCCAACAGCCGCGCCGGAAAGACCCATTTGCGCGGGTCGTCAGGATCGTCCGTCAACGACCAGCCTGCCAGGGAAACGGCTTGATCGCCGGCGTTGTACAACTCAATCCAATCCTGAAGGCTGCCGTCACTGTCAAAAAGCCCCTGGGCACCGCCGTTCGAGGCCAAAAATTCGTTGATCCGAAGCGGTGGCGGGGCATAGTCCGGATCCAGCGTGATCGTCCAGGACTCCCCCTCAAAAAGATTGGGATCCCCGGCCTGATCCGTGATCGCGTGGCCGGACGCCCAGGAGAAGGTTACGGGCCCCGGTGCCGGTTCTGGGAACGAGAAGAGATACGGCCCCGGCCCCAAGCCCATCACCGATTCCGCAGCCAGACCATTGACCAACAAGTCGCCTGCGTCCACGCCGATCACCGTCTCCGAAAAGAGGATCCTTATCGAGCCGGTTTCCGCCACCACGGCCCCCGCGGGTGGGTCAATCGAGAGAATCGCGGGCGCCTGGAGATCCACGACGGTATAGGTCCACTGCGCCTCCAGGGCCTGCGCATCAAAACGATTCGGCGGAATGGCCAGGTCGTATATCGACGCGTCGCCCGCCCAGGTCAGGTCTGCACGGCCCGGGTCCCCCGCGCCGAACGTGAACGTATAGGCGTCACCCGATCCGGTCAGCGACATCGCCGGGGCACCGTTGAGGAGCAGGTCTGAGGCGCCCACTCCTACGACCGGTTCCGAGAATATGACGGTGATCCGCTCCAGCGTGGACAACGCCCCCGGCGCGGGATCAACCGCTTGCAGCACAGGCGGTTTCGTGTCCGGCGCCGTCGTTGACAGCTCCATCTCAAACAGGAGGTCACTGCTTTGAAGATGCGTGTTCAGCACCATGACAGCAACCTGGTTCAGTCCCTCCTGGAGGAATTCTCCAGGCTGTTCCACAGTCGCCCGGAACTCCCGCGGTGGATTGGAGAGCATCGCCTCGGAATCGTGGGTCAATGGGTCTTCAGGACAGTTATACCGCACCACAAGCCGCCCGTTCAGCCATAGGGCGAAGCCATCATCCACCGTAGCTTCCACAACCAGGCCGCTGATTTCCCCTGGATCGGAACTGTAAAATTGCTTCCGCAGGTAGACCGTGTTGTAGGTGCCCGCCATATCGGTCAGTTCCGTCCCACCAACCAAACCCTCGCCGTAATGGAACGGAGCAGGGCCTTCCACCCATTCACCGTCGTCAAACGCCGCGGCCCGCCATGCGTCCAGAGGGGTCGATGCCTCCTGTGTCCCCTTGAAAAATCTCCAGGTCGATCCGTTGGCGACCACCACCTCTGCCCAAACCCTGGGCAAAGACAGGTGCAAGGTCGCGAACATCAGCAGCAATAGGAGACGGCACACCCTCAAAAGCCCCCACCGGGAGCCACGCTCCAACCCAAACAAAGCAGCGTTCGTCATGAGATATCCTCAGCGGGAAAAGGCAACAGCCCCTGGCCACAAACCGGAGGCTGTGCCGACCATGCATGATGAAAACGGCGGTCAGGACGTTTGCTTACAGCTGCAAAACACCCGACCTCCGCGCAGGCGAGGCATCATGACAAAAAAAAGCGGGGGAAACAGTCTCTTTTTGGGGTGTTTTCACACCTGGCCACGGAAGGGGAGAAGGGAAGAGTATGGGAAGGGGAAAGGGGGTGGGGAAAGACGCGAAGACACGAAGGTACGAAGGAGG
>CALLYA010000360.1 GCA_937875495.1 uncultured Verrucomicrobiota bacterium | reverse complement strand
CAGTCGATTCAGTCGATTCAGTCGATTCAGTCGATTCAGTCGATTCAGTCGATTTAGTCGATTTAGTCGATTCAGTCGATTTAGTCGATTCAGTCGATTTAGTCGATTTAGTCGATTCAGTCGATTCAGTCGATTTAGTCGATTTAGTCGATTTAGTCGATTCCCCCGACCCCGATTCAGACAATGATCGGCAACCAGGGCCTGGAGGCCACGCATGAAGGAGCACGCCTTTTCGCACAGCCTGTAGCAGCGATCACCTCAACCCCGTGAGCACACCTCTCCTTCCTCACCTTCACGTCTTCGTGTCTTTCCTATGACCCTTTCGACCTTCCTCCCTCTTTCCCTCCCGCAGAGGTTGCTCAATCCTCCTGTACCGCCTGACTTCCGCCACCGTCTTCCACCTTCTTGCGCAGACGGATGGATCGAATGACGAGCTGCTTGTTTTCTTTCTTATCGGATTGGGGTGCTATTTGGAGGCCGGTGATGAGCCCCCGGTAATCCGCCGAGGTGGAGAGGTCGATGGAATAGGTGTGCCCGGCACCATCGCGAACCAGCTCTGCGAATGAGAGGGCACCGGAGGAAGGCTGTTGGTTTTGCCCCTGCCCCGCCCACTCGATTCTCAGGGCTTCGACCGGACCCTCCACGGCCATTGCGATTTCCAGAACCGGGGCGTCCTCGGCGCGCCAGCAGTAGGTCGGACCCTGCACACGCGGCGTGGAATCGGTCCATTGAATCTTCCATTCCCCGTTCAGCGGGAATCCCTGGTCCTCTGCACCGGTCAGGGTCCAGTGTTGGCGGTCTTTCTCAAACCGCCAATGCGGCGGGGTCTTGGTTGCGAGCTGATTGAACCGCGCGCGGATCTCATCCAGTCGGCCGATCATGAAATCGGTGGTGTGTTCGTAGACGATGTTGTGGTCAAAGTTCTCGCGGTGAATCGGCGCCACATAGGCCGTCGTCCCATGCTTCGGATCGTCGGAGCGCTCGTCACCATAGATCCCGCCGTGGAACTCGCCGCCGTCGTCCTTGAACACGCCAAGGCCCCAGTCGTCGTCCCCGACCAGTGCGGCCCAGCGTTCGGTGGCGGTGAAGCGGGTCCATGGCCAGCTGTTGCGCCAATTGTTTGGCACATGGGAGACCGCCGCGCCGGTGAATGGTTGGTCTCCGGTATAGGCGACCAGCCGCCAGAGGCGTGAAATGGTATAGACCGCGGGCAGCTCCTGGGCACCGGGGCGGTAGCGGGTGGTGTCGGCACGTTGGTTCGTGCAGCGAAAGCGCATGCGAATGAGGGGTCCCTCGAGCGTGGTCCAGGTCTCGAAGATGCAATCGCCGGGGACATCATCCATCGGCCACTGCATCGGGATGCAGCGGATGTAGATCTCCTTACCGTTGTTGCGGTGCTCGAGGACGGTCGACGGATTCATGTAGCAATCGCCGGTCTGGATCGGGTTCCAGCCGAGGCCGGCCCAGGCGGGGTTGGGTTGCTTATCGCCGACGGTGAACGGCCAGGGGCCGGAGTAGTGCGACATCTGGATCTGGCGGCCGAGGTCCGCGCTGTTGATCAGATTGCCCGGCCGCGCCTTGCTCTCCATGAACGTGACCGCCCCGCCGAGGGCGAGATCCATCCCGACGCGCACCTCCGCGTTCTCGAGATAGGTCATCCGTGGCTCGGGCAATTCCCGGGCGGAGAGTGGAAGCGCAAACGCGGCAAGAATCAAAGCCGCAGCGGTGATGCATGAGAATTTGAGGGATTTCATGGCCACAGCTTAGCAGCTGGCAGTTAGCAGAGGCAGTCGCAATCTCACGGGGCGTACGGGCTTTGGTCCCCCCGCGGAGGTCAGTCCGGAGCGCTGTCGTCCTCCACAGGCCTCCCCATCCGGAGCCGGAGATTCTCGCGCAGAGGCGCAGAGGCGCGGAGGCGTTTTCGACCTGGATATGGGGGTGGGTGGGGGCGATGGCCTGATTCAAAGCATTTGGGGAAATTTTAGAGATTCCCTGTTTTCAGCTCACGAAGCCTGTAGCAGGAGGTCGTCCGAAAAGATTCCGTCGATTCAGCCGATTCAGCCGATTCAGTCGATTTAGTCGATTTAGTCGATTTAGTCGATTCAGTCGATTCCCTCGATTTAACCGACCCCGATTCAGACAATGATCTGACGGATCGGCAACCATTGCCTGGAGGCGACGCATGAAGGAACGCGCCTTTTCGGATACCCTCCAGCTAACCAAGCCCGTAACAGGGATCACCTCACCCCCTCGCAAGCAAAGCTTCCCTTCCAAACCTTCGCGTCTTCGTGTCTTTCCTATTTACCTTTCACCTTCCCACCCCCTTCTTCCTGGCCACGGGGCTGACCGATCAGCTTAGCATTTGTTTGATTTCGTCGACGGACGGGACCTTCCCGGAGACCTTGACCGTGCCGTCCACGGCGAGGCCAGGGGTGAGCATGACGCCGAACTTCATGATCTCGTTGATATCGGTGATCTTCTCGAGTTCGTAATCCAGGCCGAGTTCATCGGCGGCGGCTTGGGCGGTGTCCGCCAATTTCTTGCACTTGGGGCAACCGGTGCCCAGGATTTGAAGCTTCATGGTGTGGTTTCCGATCTTTGATTCATTCGGTGTGGTGATTGTGTTGTCCTGAGAATGTTCAGCCCCAGATCGTGCCAAACAGGATGCCGCTGAGGGTGGACATCCCGACGACCAGCGAGCAGAAGATGACGGTTTTCTTGGTCCCCATCACGCTGCGGATGACGAGCATGTTGGGCAGGCTGAGGGCGGGTCCTGCCAGCAGGAGTGCCAGTGCTGGGCCCTCGCCCATGCCGGCGCCGATGAGTCCTTGCAGGATCGGGACCTCGGTCAGGGTTGCGAAATACATAAAAGCGCCGAATACACTGGCGAACAGGTTGGTCCAGACGGGCCAGACGGCGCGGGTGACGGATTCGAGGGCACCGCCGCTCCAGCCGGTGATGGCGAGGAAGGTATCGGGTCGGTCCCCGACGAGCATCTGCACATAGAGACTGGGGATCACCCCGTCATGACCGGGGCGCCCGAGCAGGAAGCCGGCGACGAGGACGCCAAAGAGCAGCAGTGGCATGATCTGCTTGGCGAATCCCCAGGTGGCGTTGAACCAATCCTCCGGTTCGCCCTCTTGGGTGGCGGTGATGACGGACAGCCCCACCACGGCGGCGGAGAACGGGATCATGACCCACATGCCGTCGGTGGGCAGGAGCCAGGCGAGGATGGCGGGGGGGACCGCGGTCAGGACGACCTTCCACCAAGCGATGTCGAACCAGAGGATCAGGACGATTCCCAACACGCCGCCGAAGGCGGATGCGATGAGCCACTTGTATTGCCAGAGGGTGGTCCAGATGCCGGGCACCGGTGTTTGCGTGCGGATTTCGTCGGCGGGAACGACGATTTCTTGGTCTGCCTGCTCCCCTGACAGCAGTTTCAGGGTGAAGTTGGCATCGGGTGCGTTTGGCGTCTCGGGTGCCTGGATGACCGCGGCCTGGAAGGTGGTTCCGTCGGCCAGGACGAACTGGTGGTTGTTGGGTGCGCCCCAGTTGGCGAAGACGAGGATGCCGACCATGACGCCGAAGAAGAGGGCGTTTTGCCAGAGTGGGCGGGAGGTCTCGGCCTCGGGTTGAGCGATTTGGGCGTTGGCCTTATCCTCCTCTTCTTTGCGGAAGAGGAAGTGCATGATCAGGCCGATCACGATGCTGAAGCTGATCGCACCTACGGCGCGTGCGATGCCGAGCTTGAGTCCGAGGATGTTGGCGGTCAGGATGATGGCCAGGACATTGATGGCGGGACCGGAATAGAGGAATGCGCAAGCGGGTCCGAGCCCAGCGCCCATGCGCCAGATTCCGGCGAACAAGGGGAGCACCGTGCATGAGCAGACGGCGAGGATGGAGCCTGAGACCGAAGCCACGCCGTAGGCGAGGGCTTTATTGGCGCGGGCGCCGAGGTACTTCATGACGGCGGCCTGGCTGATGAAGACACCGATTGCGCCGGCGATAAAGAAGGCGGGGACGAGGCAGAGCAGGACATGTTCGCGTGCGTACCATCGGCTCAGGCGGAGCGATTCCATGACCCCATTGAGGAAGCGTTCATGCTGGACCGGCAGCCAGAAGAAGACCAGGAACACGGCCACCATTCCCGCCAGCTTTTTCCATTCCGCTTGAGTTTTCACACTGATCCAAATTCTCTTAATGCTTGATGGAACCGCCAATAAGAGGGCTGCGATCACCGCTTCAAAGCAGCAGCCCCCACCGTTCATAACCTGTCGTATTTGGCAAAATCGCCAACAATGAGGGGCGTGTCAAGAAGCGGTTCACTGTCCGGTGGGTAGCCAGAGGCCGTCCGAAAAGGTCTTCGGATCCGGATGGGGAGGACTCCCGCAGAGATCGCAGAGAACGCAGAGGACGCGGTGGCGTTTTCGATCTGGCGATAGGGGAGGTAGGGCCCATGCTCTGGTCCAAAACAATTTCAGAGGGATGATCAATCGGGGTCGGAGTCGGTATCGGAATCGGTATCGATGAAGCGCGTGATACCCGACCAAACTCCAATCTCCTCCCCACACACTACCTACCATTAAACACGGGCCCGTAGGCTCGTTTCCCACTGCCCACTTCTCTTCACGCAGATGCGGACGAGCATGAGCATGACGGGGACTTCGATCAGCACGCCGACGACGGTCGCCAGGGCGGCGCCGGAGGAGAGACCGAAGAGCATGGTCGCGGTGGCGATCGCGACTTCGAAGTGGTTGGAGGCGCCGATCAGGGCGGCGGGGGCGGCGTCCGCATAGTCGAGCTTCAGCAGGCGGGCCAGTCCATAGCCCAGGCCGAAGATCAGGATGGTTTGCAGGAACAACGGGACGGCGATCCAGAGGATGGTCAGCGGGTTGGCCACAATCACCTCGCCTTTGAAGCTGAACAGCAGCACGAGGGTGGTCAGCAGCGCGACGATGGTCACGGGCGTCAGGAGGTGAAGGAACCGTTGTTTGAACCAGGCTTCCCCCTTGGTTGCGATGATCCATTTGCGACTGAGATAGCCGGCGGCCAGCGGGAGGGCGACGTAGATCGCGATGGAGAGCAGCAGTGCCTGCCATGGGACCGGCAGCCGGCCGACCCCGAGGAGGAAGCCGCCGAGCAGTCCGTAGAGCACGAGCATGGTCAGCGAGTTGATGGCGACCATGACGAGCGTGAGGCCGTCGTTGCCGCGGGCGAGGAAACTCCAGACCAGCACCATGGCGGTGCATGGCGCGATACCGAGGAGGATGCAGCCGGCCAGGTAGCTGCGCCAGAGGGGGATTTCGAGCATTTTCATGCCTTCGTGCAGGACGACGGTGCCTGCGCCGTGGGTGGTGCCGACCGGCAGGTCGAGGCCGAACGGCATCTTCACCAGGTCGGTCGCGTCGGCCCCGATGAAGCCGCGAAACAGCACACCCAGGAAGAGGGCGGCGATGGCGTACATGGTGAACGGCTTGACGCACCAGTTCAGGAAGAGGGTCAGGAACACCGGCTTGCCGCTCTTGCCGGCGCGGATGACGGAGCCGAAGTCGATCTTCACCATGATGGGGTACATCATGAAGAAGAGGCAGATGGCGATCGGGATGGAAACCACCGGTGCGTTGTTCACGTAGATGGCCATGCCGTCGAGCTTCTGCGCCAGGCCCGGTGCCAGCTTGCCGAGCGCGATCCCTGCGATGATGCAGAGACCGACCCAGAGGGTCAGGTAGCGCTCGAAGGGACTGGACATCTTGCGGTTGGTGTCGGGTGTGCAGGTCGGTGGATTCATAGGCCGGAAGTGTGGGGGGTAGGTTGGTGTTGTCCGAAAAGCCCCTTGGGGCCTAGCAGAAGGCACTGCGGCTCCGGATGGGGAGAACTCGCGCAGAGGCGCAGAGGCGCAGAGGGGAGGTTTGCTTCGGGGTTGAGGTAATTCCTGCAACAGGCTTGTTTGTTTGTTTGTTTGTTTGGTTGGAAACGATAAATCTAATGAATCTCCCTGAAAGGCAGGGGTTTGAGCATTAACCCTCCCCTCTCCAAGGTCGAAAACGCCACCGCGCCTCTGCGCCTCTGCGCGAGGCTCTCCAATTACGGTTTGAAGGCGGTGATGTTGAGGCTGGTGACGAAGTCGCTTGGCTGGGTGTCCGCGGGGAAATGTGCGGCGAGTTCCCGGAAGACGGGGTCGGACCAATCGGACATGCTGTTGATGTAGTCGGATTTGCACTCGAACTGGGCATGGTCGAGGCCTGCTGCGCGCACCATGGCTTGGGTCTCGTCGACAAGGACGGCGCCGGCCACGCATCCGACCAACGCCTCGACGGAGGCCCTGGCCTGTTCGGGGAGCGGTTTGAGCAGGGCGATATCCGAAACGGAGACGCGGCCGCCGGGCTTGAGCACGCGTGCGATTTCGCGCCAGACCTGAGGTTTGTCGGGCGAGAGGTTCAAGACGCAATTGCTGATGACGACATCGACGCTGGCGTCGGCGACCGGCAAGTGCTCGATCTCGCCGAGGCGGAACTCGCAGTTATCGAGGCCGGAATGCTCCCGGTAGACCTCGAGATTGCGCCGGGCCTTGGAGATCATCTCCGGGGTCATGTCCACTCCGATCGCGCGTCCGGTAGGACCGACCTTTCTCCCGGCCACAAAGATGTCGAAGCCGCCGCCGCTGCCCAGGTCGAGAACGACGTCGCCCTCCTTCAGCGAGGCGAGGGCCAAGGGGTTGCCGCAGGAAAGGCCCATATTGGCGCCCTCGGGGAGGTTTGCCAGCTCCTCGGTGGTATAGCCGATGGATTGGGCCAACTGTGTGGCCTCGTCTGCCCCGCCACCGCCGCAACAACCGGCGGATGGGCCGCAGCAGGACTGCGTTCGACCCTCCGCGATGCGGGCGTAACCCAAGCGAACGAACTCACGAATCTCTTGCTCTTTCTGTGCCATGGTGCTCTCTCGCTTTCAGCGGTCTCTCATCCGAACATCTTCCAGGCCGCCAACCGTGCTGGTCAGGTGCGTGCCGTTTCGAATCGGGTGTGCCAGTGGGACAACTCCGACTCCGACTCCTACTCCTACTCGTACTCGTACTCGTACTCGTACTCGGCGTTGCGCCACGGCTCATTTCGAACCGTGCTCGAGCCGCTCGGGCAACTCCTCGATGAAGGCCCGGATCTCATCCCGCACCCGGCGGTAATGGCCGAGGGCCTCCTCTTCGGTCTTGGCGGCGGCGGCCAGTTTGGGTGGATCGTCGAATCCGACGTGGACCACTTTCGCGTTGCCGGGGAAGATCGGGCAGTGTTCGTGGGCGTGCCCGCAGACGGTCACGACGTAATCGAACTGCTGCACCGGCAGGTCCTCAACGGATTGCGACTGATGGTCGCTGATATCGACCCCGGCCTCGGCCATGACCCGAACGGCGTGCGGATTGAGTCCGTGCTTTTCGATCCCGGCGGAGAAGGCTTCGAGGCGGTCGCCCTTGAGGTGGCGCGCCCAGCCCTCGGCCATCTGGCTTCGGCATGAGTTCCCGGTGCAGAGGAACAAGATCCTGAGTGTAGGTTTCGTCATCCATCATCCTTATGGTTCAAGGTGGAGTCCGTCTGAAAACCCCTTTGGGTCAGAACGATAGGTCTTTGGGGCCGGATGGGGAGGTCTCCCGCAGAGGTCGCAGAGGATTCGTTGGAAAGGGGGAGGGCAGCTGCATCGGAGCTGTTTTCTGCAACTACCTTGGTTTTCAGAAAAGGTTTCTCCCCAAATCCCCCCCCAAAAAAAGATTGGATCAGGGCATTGACCCTATACTCCCCCATTGCCAATTCGAAAACGCCACCGCACCTCTGCGCGAGGCTCTCCGGATGGAAATGGGGAGAGCAGGTTGAGAAAGCGGTTGCCTTTTCGGACGCCCTCAAGCTGCAAGCCCGATCCGATATATGCGCCAAATCGCATATATTCATGCGTCAAGTTCGGGGGGGTGTCAAGGCGTGGGGGGAGAGGGGGCGGTGGTGTCAGAGGGATTGGCCGCGGTAGAGCGCGGCCTGGGCGACATAGTGGTCTGCCGCGTGCCGAAGGTAGGCTTGGTCCGCCTCGGTGGTGTCACGGATCACGCGGCCGGGGCGGCCCAGGACGACGCTGTGGTCCGGGATCACCTTGCCCTCCGGGATCAGGCTGCCGGCGCCGATGAGGCAGCCGCGGCCGATGTGGACGCGGTTCATGATCGTGGAGTGCATCCCGATGAGGGTGTGATCGTCGATCCGGCAGCCGTGGATCACGCACTGATGTCCGATCGAGACCCCGGTGCCGATCTGCAGCTTCAGGCCCGCGTCGGTGTGGAGCACGCACGCGTCTTGGATGTTCGATTCCGCCCCGATCTCGATCACGTCGCAATCGGCGCGAATCACCGCCTGGAACCAGATGCTCACGCGTGCCAGCAGGACGACAGAGCCGATCACGGTAGCGTTCGGCGCGATGAAATGGCCATCTCCCCTGAGCTCGGGGACGCGATTGGGAAGGGTGATCAACATGGACTGTACATAGGACGTGGACGGTGGGCTGGATGAATTCTGTACACTACATGTGTGCCTGACCGCCGGCAAACATGCCTTCGTCCGTGGGGAAGGCAGTCCGTGGGTAGCCAGAAAAGGTCAGCCGCATTCCACATTCCCATCCGGAGAGCCTCGCGCAGAGGCGCAGAGGCGCGGTGGCGTTTTCGACCTGGCCGTGGGGGTGGGTAATTTTCATGCTCTGCCTCCAACATTTTCGGGGGTGGATTCTTTTAATGATACCATTTTAGCAGGCCTCGCCTTCCTGCTACTCTCCTACTCGTACTCGTACTCGTACCTGCGCACTCCCCATCCGGCCCCGGACACCTTTCGTGGCGGCCCAATGGGGTTTTCGAACGGGCTCTGGCTCGGCCCAGAAACGTACACGTACACAGCGAAGCGGTACACGTACACGTACACGATGATGCGGCGAGTACGAGTACGAGTACGAGTACGAAGGGTTGCCGATCAGTCAGATCATTGTGGCGATCGAAATCGAAATCGAAATCGGTATCGGTATCGATCCGCCTCCCTTCGATACCGATCCCGATAGCGACCCTGACCCCGATCTTGTTTCGCCATTGGTCTTTTCGAACGGGCCCTGGCTCGGCCCGCAAACGTACACGTACACGATGATGCGGCGACTACGAGTACGAAGGGTTGCCGATCAGTCAGATCATTGTGGCGATCGAAATCGAAATCGAAATCGGTATCGGTATCGGTATCGATGGCAAGCGTGGTTCGGCGTGGAATCTTCGCGTGCAAAACGTCCACAGCGCCGCTGGTGCTGACAGCGGACCTCCGAACTGGCAGCAGAGACCAGACCGAGACGGTCTGGCTACCACGAGACACCAGACCGAGACGGTCTGGCTACCACTCTGCCTACCCACCGGGCTGCCCACCGGGCTGCCCACGACCTTGCGTGGGGGCTGTGATATGGGATAGTCGGGTTCTTTGCGAGGAATTTTTGTATGGATATGATCCGACTTCAAGACGTGACCATGAGTATCTCCGGCAAGCCGTTGTTTTTGGGGCTATCGGTCTCCATCAACAAGGGCGAGCGGATTGCCTTGGTCGGACGTAATGGGGTCGGGAAGACCACTTTATTGAAGGTCCTGGCCGGCCTGGAGTCGCCGGATTCCGGTGAGGTGATGGTGCAGCCGGGACTCCGGATCGCGTTTCTGCCGCAGGAGTTGCCGGATTCACTGACCGGCGACGTGTTTGAGGTGGTCGCCTCCGGACTCGACCGGTGGGGTGATCTCTTGCAGCAGTACCATCAGCGATCGCGGGATGCGGAGCAGGGCGGTGCGGCCTTGGCCGAGCTCGGCCGAATCCAGCACGAGTTGGAGAACACGCACGGCTGGGAGACGCATGCGTTGATCGAGCAGGTCATCACCCGTGTCGGGCTTTCGCCGGACCAGGAGGCTGCGAAACTCTCCGGCGGGCAGAAGCGGCGCGCGCTCTTGGCGCGGGCACTGGTGCGGCAGCCGGACCTCCTGATGCTGGACGAGCCGACCAACCACCTCGACATCGACACGGTGACCTGGCTGGAGGAGTTCATCGGCCGATTCAACGGCGCGCTGATCTTCGTCTCGCACGACCGTCGGTTTATGCGTCGGATCGCCAACCGCGTGGCGCAACTCGACCGGGGGCGCCTCCTGGAATGGGATTGCGGGTACGACACGTTTGTGGCCCGACGGGATCAGGTCCTATTGGAGGAGGAGGCGATCCAGCGGCGGTTCGACGACAAGCTGGCCAAGGAAGAGGTCTGGATCCGCCAGGGGATCAAGGCGCGCAGGACCCGCAATGAGGGGCGGGTCAAAGCGTTGGAGCAGATGCGTGAGCAGTTTCACGCCCGGATTCTGCAGCCGGGGCAGGTGCGGATGCGCATCCAGCAGGCGGATCAGAGCGGCAACAAGGTGATCTCGGCCCAGGGCGTCTCCTTCGCCTATCCGGGCCAGCCGCCGATCGTGAAGGATTTCAATCTATTGCTGCAGCGTGGGGACCGGCTCGGGATTATTGGTCCGAACGGCTCGGGCAAGACGACCCTGCTCGATCTCATGCTCGGCCGGCGTGAGCCGTACGCGGGCGAGGTCGTGCTCGGATCGAACGTACAGGTGGCGTTCTACGATCAGTTGCGCTCCATTTTGGACCCCCAGAAAACGGTGCATGAGTCGCTGAACGACGGGAAGGACACGGTCTGGATCGATGGCCAGAAGCGACCTGTGTTTGGTTATTTGAGCGATTTTCTCTTCGACTCCGAGCGTGCGCGCGCGTCGGTCCGGGTCCTCTCCGGCGGCGAGCGCAACCGGCTTCTGCTTGCGCGTCTGTTCGCTCAACCGGCCAATGTATTGGTCCTGGACGAGCCGACGAACGATCTCGATGTCGAGACCCTCGAATTGCTCGAAGGCCTGTTGGCGGAGTACACTGGAACGGTCCTGCTGGTGAGCCATGACCGTGAGTTCATCAACAACGTGGTGACCGGGACACTCGTCCTCGACGGTTCGGGACTGGTCCGTGCGTATGCGGGCGGGTATGACGACTACCTGGCGCAGTCCGGCGCGCAGGATGGGGCCGCCGCTTCTGAGCGCAAGCCCTCGAAGAAGCCGGATGCGCGCTCCAACCGTGACCGATCGGATGCGCCGAAGAAGCTGACTTACAAGGAGCGTTTAGAGCTGGACCAACTGCCGGCACGCATCGAGGCGTTGGAGGCGGAGCAGGCCGAGGTGTTTGAATTGCTTTCGGACCCGGCACTCTACCAAAACGATGCCGGAACGGTGGCCGGCGTGAAGGCACGCGCGACCGAATTGGAATCCAAACTCGCCGCGCTCTACGCCCGTTGGGAGCACCTCGAATCCATAGCCCAGCCCTGAATCGACGCGGAACGACCCGAAGGGTGGGCGGGAGTGGAGAGGGAAACTTGGGGGACGCGAAGACGCGGAGGTGAGGAAGGCGAGTTTGCCTGCCGGGGTTGAGGAAGGGATCAGGGCATTGTCCCTTCTCATTCCCATGGCCAGGTCAAAAATGCCACCTCGCCTTCGCGTCTCTGCGCGAGACCTCCGGATTCGGATGGGGAGGACTCGCGCAGAGGCGCAGAGGTTAATTGGAGGGGGATTGTGGATTCATCAGGGCCGTGTTCTGCAACGGCCAGGATCTGCTGATAACGAGTTTTCCCTCTGCCCCAAAAAAACATGGATCAGGGCATTGCCCCTACCCACTCCCATGGCCAGGTCGAAAACGCCACCGCGTCCTCTGCGGGAGGCTCTCCGGATCCAGATGGTCTGAACGCGACAAGGTGCTGTTTCTACCCTTCCGGACGATCGCCTGCCAGGCGAGTGACGAGGAAGCCGTTCTCCTCGGTGATGAGCTGCTGATCCATGTACTGCTCGAGCAGTTGGTCGAACTGGGTGGCGGGATCGTCCGGGGTCAGGAAGACGACCTCCGCACCGAAGCGGCGCGCCACTTCCTCGCGGAGGGATGCGCGGGTGTAGGGGTGCGCGCCGAAATGAATCATCTCCAGGATCTTGTATCCGACGACGGTATTGGGGGCCATGGTGGCGGGCTGAGCAAAGGGCGTTCGGCGGCGTCACCAATCGAGTTGGGTACCGATGGGGATCGCCTCATGGATGGGGAGTTCGAGGACGTAGCGTACGCGTTCGGCGGATGGTTTTCCAATCTGCCATGGTCTCAGCTGTTGGATCTCGACCACGCGTTTTTGGTCATCCATGAACAGGGCGGTCAGGGGGAAGCGCATGAAGAACATATGCAGACAGACCCGCTGGCGGACCGGGAAGACGAAGAGCGCGCCGCTCGGCGGGGCGAGCATGAGTCCGCGCATACGGGACAGCGTGCCGCCGCAATACCGGGCATCGAGCCAGTGAGCGTTGTCACGTGAGATGGAGATGGTGCGGGGAATGTGCTGCATGGTTTGGGGGAACCGATCACTGATTGAAGAGCTTCATGACCTCCATGCCGATCGGACCCAGAACCACGACGAAGATCGCGGGAAAGATGAAGAGCACGAGAGGAAAGATGATCTTCACGGGCGCCTTCATCGCCATCTCTTCGGCATGTTGTTTTCGCTTGTTCCGGACGGACGCGGCCTGTACGCGGAGCACCTTTGCGAGTGAGCCGCCCGATTTGGAGACGTGGATAATGGCCGAGACCACATTCCGCAGTTCCTGCACACCGGTCCGTTCCGGCAGGTCTTTGAGCGCGTCGACGCGGCTTCGGCCGAGGCGGATTTCCATGAGCGTCTGGGCGATTTCATCGGCGAGCGGACCGGACGTCCTGTGGCTGACCTCAGCGAGCGCGGCATCGAACCCGAGTCCGGCCTCGACGCTGATGGTCAGCAGGTCCATGACATAGGGGAGTTCCTTACGGATGCGGTCTTTCCGCCTGGTCGCCCTCTTGGCGAGCAGAAACATGGGTAGGTTTTTGCCCGGCAGGAAGACTGCCAGTGGCAGGAAGTATCTCAGAAAAGGGTTCGGGTTTTCGCCGAGCCATGCCAGGAGGAAGAAGAAGGCAGAGAGTGCGAAACCGCAGAACAGGTTAACCCAAGTTTCTTAGATAATGCTGTAAACCATTGATGCTCTAAGGTCGAGCA
>CALLYA010000359.1 GCA_937875495.1 uncultured Verrucomicrobiota bacterium | reverse complement strand
TCTGCGGGAGGCTCTCCGGGGCCGGATGGGGAGGACTCCCGCAGAGATCGCAGAGATCGCAGAGGGGGATTGGGAGCGGAGAATTCAAAATCGTTTTCTGTGACTGCCTGGATCTGGGGAAACGGTGAATTAAAAGAATTTCCTCAAATGATAGGGGTCAGAGCATTGACCTTACCCACCCCCGTGGCAGGTCGAAAACGCCACCGCGTCCTCTGCGGGAGGCTCTCCGGGGCCGGATGGGGAAGCTGCGGTCACCTGTGGATCCAACCTCCCCACCCGCCCGAAGGCAACCTACAATAACTCGTTCACGCGCCGCATCACCGCGAAGGCGTCGGCGACGTAGAGGACGTCGGCCTTGCCCTGCGCCCAACCGCAGCTGGGATCGAGGTTGATCGCGCGGCGCTGGTTGATGAAGCGCCATCCGACTACGTGCGGCTCTTCGCCATGGCAACAGGTGGCCAGTCCTTTGGCGTGCCGAGGTGAGCTGCCGGTCTGGCCGACCTGGTTCATGTGGGACATGAACGAGAGTACCGCATGCCCCTCCCCGGATTGGTCCACCAACGATTTGGTGCTTCCCAAGGAGGCCTTCGCCTTGTCGAGGAAGCCGAGGATGAGCGTCTCCGCCTGGTCCAAATGGGCTTGCCCATCGGCCTGTTTTTTTGACCAGCCGGCACCGGCAACCAACAGCACTTCGGCTTCCGGCTTGATGGTCTGAGCGCCGGTTGCGGCCTCTTCCACCCCGATCACGCTCGTGCGTGACCCTGTCTCCGCAAGCTCCAGCCGTTGAACTTCGGCCTGGGCCGTGGACGTGCCGGAATAGGGCACGAACGCGCCGGGCGAGAGGAGCAGAAACCAGGGGGCCTGGGCACGGGTCAGGATCGCCTCCATCCGTTGGCGGTAGTACCAGCGTCTGGCCTTCAGCCCATCCGGGCTCGGCTCGATCCCTGAAATGTGGGTGTCGATCGCGCCCTGGGCACGCTGGGCCACTCCGGGCATGCAACGGGCCATCCTGGAGGTCCCGGCCGCCACCACGACATCGGCCCCGGCTGCCTTGACAATCTCGCTGAAGGCACGCGCATCGGTGGAATAGCGCGACACGGCACACGCGTCTGATTCAACCCCGAGGATCGTCTTTACACCCGCTCCCGCCAATAGCTCCGCCGCCGGTTGGATCGCGCCACCAACCAGTCCGGCCTTCAGCTCGAGGCCGCCCATGCCCTCCGCCATCTGCTGGGCCGCGGTCAAGGATTCCAAGGCGGCCTTGCCGAGACCGCCGTCGTCCGCGGTGTGGATCAATAATAGAATACTCTTCATGATCGCATCATCCTTCCGGCCATGTTCAGCCCTTGAGCCACTCTACGATTTCCTGGGCGATCTCTTCGACCGGCACGTCCTTGACCACTCGGGTCTCACGCCGCTGCGTCGGCACCTGTACCGCGTCGAATTGGAGCGTGCCTGCGCCGACCTTGACTGCTTGGGCACGCTGCAAGGCCGGCATGATGCCACGCATGTTCAGCATCCCAACCTGCGGATTGTTCGGCGGCTCAGGCAGGTTTCCGGTCGCCCAGCCCAGCATCGCGGGCGGACCTGCGCAAACCGACGCCAAATACTTCCCGCCCTCGATCCGCTCCAGGACGTGGAGACCGCCGTCCGCTTGGACCTTCAGCTCATCGACTCCAAGGAACATCTCATCGATGCCGAGCATCTCCCCCAGGATCTGCATCGTGGCCCCGGCATCGCGGGATGCGGAGGCACAGCCGCCGAAGAGCAGCAGCCGCGATGGGTCGAGTCCCTGGATCGCGTTGATCGCTCCGGCTAATGCAGCCGCGACTTCCATCGATTCGGTGAAGCCGCCGGCGTTCCCGTCGACGACCACCAACTCGAACGGGACCTTTTGCGCTACCGTCATCATCAGCTGCTGCAATTTGGGCTTGGGTCCCAGGCTCACCAACCAGACCTTGCTGCCGGGGACCTGTTTGGCCAGGTTCGCCGCCTCGAATAGCGAATGCCCGGCCCAGGGGTCGAGCACGCTCGGTAACATCCCCTCGTTCTTGAGGCCCGGCCCGTTCGGTCCCTGAACCGGCTCCAACGTCTGCAGCGGGTCGGGGACCAAGCTGCCACACACCACAATATGGAATCCACCGCTCATATTCTTATCCTTCATTCTGAATGCCGCTCGGTTCTTGCGCATGCTGCGAGTCGCTGCGCATGCAACGGTCGCAGCCGTCCACAAGGGAATCACCCCGCTTGGAGGAGACCGGCGGCAATGGTTTGAAACGAAAAACCCTCATCGGATCGATCTCTCAATTCTCTGCGGAGTGGAGTCCGCCCGCACCGGACTCGAAGCGAATCGCGCCATGCTCCGGATCGTCGAGCCCTGCCTGACTGCAGTTCCAAAGGCAGACCCCACAATGCACGCACTTCTCACGCTCGAAATCAGGCACGCCACCGTCCTCGCCCGGCGTGATCGCTTGGGCGGAGCACATCTCAATGCAGACCTTGTTCTCACAGCGCTCACAGATTTGGGGATACAGAAAGACCACATGATCCTTGTACCCGGCCGGAGCCTGGACCTTTCCACCCACAAGCAAGGCATCCTGTTGCGAAATCAGCAGCTTTCCATCGTACGGAATCTCAGGCCAGCCGCACTCCTTCATCACGACGTCGTGCAGGGAGCTCCCCGATCGCGCCGCCTCCGACCGGATCTCGGCCAGGCGCGGCTCCGGGATGATTCCACGGTAGTAGTCCTCAAGGCTCTTGACCCTGGCATGCGGCGGACGACTGCGCCCCGGAACATAGAACTGGCCGCCGGTCCACCCCGCCATCGCCATGCCGATCAGGCCCCGAAGGAACCCGCGCTGAAAGCCGTTACGGGCATGCTCGGCGACGCGACCTTCCTGTTCGACCCAGCTCTCGCGCCTGCGACGCACATAGGTTGCCCTGAGGTTCTCGCGGGTCATCGGCTTGCCCTCCCGCCAGAGGGCCGCCACCGCCTCGGCCAACAGTACCCCCGTGGTCCAGGCCTCGTCCACACCGCTTCCGGTCAGCACATTGGTGCTCCCGCTCCCCTCCCCGATCCGGGCATAGCCGTCACCGACCAGGTGCGGCTCGCCCTGGCGGCCTGATTCCTGCAAGGTTTTTGCACCCCAGGAACGAAGCGTGCCACCCTCGAGATAGCGCCAGAGGTAGGGATGTCGCATCCAGTGCTGCATGTAGCGATAGGCCGTGCGTGTTGGACTGTCGAACCAGGTCGGCACGAAGATGCCGAGCGAGGCGACCCCGCCCGGATGCACGTACAAGAATCCAAAGATCTCCGGCTCGGGATACCCGAGCGTATGGAAGACCGTCCCCGGCTGGAGCGGACAGCCCTCGGGCAGGTCTACCAGCATCTTCATCCCCACCGCCCACTCACGCTGATGATGCCCCTCCGGGAGCCCGAAGTGCCGATCCAGCGCCTGGCCCACGGAGCCTACCGGTCCGTCACCGACTACGGTCAGGCGGGCGCGAATGTCCATGCCCGGCATGAATCCAGCCTCGGGCTCGCCCTTCGCGTCCGTCCCCTGGTCCATCAGCCGCACACCGACGACCTGCTGATCCTCAATCAACGGTTCGTGGATCGGGGTCCCCGGCCAGAGCTGTACCATGCCGCTCTCCATCAAGCGGGAAGAGACCCACTGGTTGAACTGACCGATCGAAAAGACCAACCCCGGCTCCTTCTTCAGGAACCCCGGGATGAACGGAAGCGCAACCGCGTCGCGATCATAGTCCAACATGAACTTCAGGGCACGGACCGTCCGATCGGCCGCCTTCAGGTTCCATGAACGATTGCGGATCCCTACCGGGTCGAGCAGATAGAGCATCCGCTCCTCGGTAACCTCATGCGCCATTGGGATGTCCGATGGGTCCAGATCGGGGAAACTGTCTCGGATGCCGCGTGCGCGGCTGACCACACCCGAGACGCCGAACCCGACATCGTCGGCGCGCTCGTAGCACAGGACCTGTAAAGGCAGGCCGGGCATGACGCCGCTTTCCAATTTCGGCTGGCCATCTGCGTCCACCAGCTCCTTGGACAAAGTCGTGAGAAAGCCGCCCATGGCCGGGCCGAATCCGGCACAGACGATATCCACATCCATGCACTGTCGCTCAATTTGTGGCGATTGTTCCATTGTTTGCTCTCCGCGGGGACACGGACGCGATCGTGCCGCATACACACCCTATTTTCCAACGGTCTCTTCCTGATTCATCGAGACGCAGACTCGCGTTGCCTCGGATCGAACGATCACCGGGGATAGTCCAATGCCTCCGGAATCATGACCTGCGCCAGGGCCGCAGCCGCACGGTCCTTGGCCATTCGCGTGCCGCAGAGACAACTGTCCATCCGGGTCCGCAGCGCCAAGTAATCCTGCAATCCGTCTTCAGCCAGGCACGGCCGCCCCTCGGCTGTGGCCTGCCCGCCGCTGCAGCACTGGTGGCAGCTGTCGCTCCAGAGCGGTTGCGCGGTATAGCCGAACACCAACTCGGTGCAGACGCGCCCGACTTCACCTGCCGCTGCGGCGGATTGAACATGGCAGAGGTCCTGGAAAAACGAGACGAATCCGGGCAGCCCGTCGGCAAGGGCCGGGTTCTCCGCGCCCTTGACCTCCAGCTCGAGCACGTCCTGGATCTGGTAGTACGCCGCCAGGAGCCAACAGAGGGCATCGGCCATCGGGAAGGTCACTCCCTGACGCGCCCCGGCATAGAGGCGCTTGCCATCGGCATCCTTCGCACCAAGGAGATGGTTCAATACCCATTGCCACAGCTCCATCGCGTTGGAGAGTGCGCAGGCGCCTGTTTGCGGATGCGTCTTGGCGATTTCACGCAGCTCGGCGATCCAGCCCTCGAACTGCGCCAGGAAGAGGTCGTGGGTCATGGTGACGCTGAGCTGGCGCCGCTGGACCGCTTCCGGCCCCTCGTAGGTGGCCTCCAACTGGCCGTCCATCCATTTCTGACCGAGGAATCCCGGGCAGTCCTCCGTGATTCCATACCCGCCCATGAGGCTCACCGCCTCGCGCATCACATTCACGCCGTGGCCCGTGTTCCATAGCTTGCAGGCGGGACAGACGACATTGGCCACCGCCTCTCCAAGCATGTATTGAACAATCACGTCCGATCGCAAATCCTCCAGGCGCGCCTCATCCCGCTCCCCCGCCGGCTGCCGGGTAAGCCGGAGGAAGGCCATGGCCTCTTCCTGTTTGGACTTGAAATAGCGCAGCGCTGCGCGCGGGCCCTCCACCCCGGCCGCCGCCAGGATCGAGTCCTTTTGCGCTTCCAGCGGGTCGAACTCATCGAAGACGCGTGCCGCGGCAAACCCGAGTGATGCGCTCGCCTCGCCGGTCGCCCATACATCGACCAGCCGCTGAATCGAATCCTCTTTTTGTTGAAGACCCAGGTCGAAACGCGGACTCCCCGGAGCGCCGCTGGAACCGCCGCGGAAGCGGCCGCGCTGGTAACGAATGATTGGTTCCACCGCAGAGAGTAATTTGGCCGAGGACATCAAGCCGACGGTGACCCGCGTGCGCCGGAAGACCGACTCGATGATCTGGCTGTGGTTGAATGCCGGCACGATGACGCCGTCTTCCACCGTGTACCCGCCGATAATACGGCTGGCGGGGATCGTCAGGCTGAAGACCGGATCGCTCGTGGAGGAGAGCTGGTGAACCATCTTTTTGGTCGGAGCGCCTCGATCCCAGACGCCGGGGTCGGTCTCCTCCAGGATCACCATACAGGAGCCCTTGATGCGGGGGTCGTCCGAGTCGACCGCAGCCGTGACAACATTGGCAAAGCCCATGTTGGTGATGAACCGTCCACGCTTCTCCACGTGCAACACCGGCTCCTCACCCTCCCGCCATTCCTTGATCTTCACCTTGCCGGAGAGCACGCCCGTGTCCACACCCACATACGGCAACGGCTCGGTGAGGCAAAAGGCCGGACGCAGCGTCTCACGCTCTTCCCCCGGCTGGACCGGAACCGCCAGGCTCATGTAGTGGTTCTTCTGTTCGTCGGTCCCCTTCTCGTGAATCGGCGAAAGCCCTAGATTGCCGGCCAGACTCCCGGTCGCTGCACCACCATCGACCCAGGCCAATTCAAAGGCGATCAAGGCCAGCGCAAGGTTCTTCGGACCGGCGATGAACCCGCCCTGTTCCGGTTCCATGAAGGCAGTCGTGATGCCCGCTTGGTCATAGGCCGCCAGCAACGCGTTCTTCTCCTCGGTCCATTCATGCGTGTTGCGCTGACCCTCGGCAACCAGCCGCGCAACCGGCCCACGCGCGACCTCGCGTGCAGACTGCACGAGCATTTGAAGGTCGAACCGATCGGCAAACCGCCACATGATCTGGCGGACGTCATCCCCAGGAAGGGTCTTCAAATTCGCTTCGGCATTGCCGGTATCTGCATGCTGGCTCATGGCGTCTCGTTCCTCTGCAATAATCGCGGTTCGAACCGGAACTCCCCCTCTGCGCTTCGGGCAGCACCGGCCCTCGAAGCACCGAGCTCATGCCCGGTTCGGCATTCGCCGTTCCAACTCCACCTCTCCACCCGAACCTCCCGGGACCGAAAGCCTGGAATTGAACCTAAAAAGATCTGTCTTTCCCTTGGCCGGAAAAGGGCCCTCTTTCAAACAGCCGCGGCCTGTTTCTGATCGCAACCATTCGGGCTCCGATCTCGGGCCTGCGGGCGACGGACCCTGTCCGCTATGAAATCTCGTCTTGCCCTATTGGCGGAACCTTTTCTATGGTGAGCCGCCAATCCTGACAACCCATAAATCAATGCGCGAGAGTATAGCAATGCCTGACAATCATTCCCTTCCCAACGGTCCCTCGGTCGGTACCTCCGCAACACGCCCGATCCAGCGGCGCGAATTCATCAAGCTTATCGGGATCGGTGCGGCCTCAGCCGTCGGTTCGCCGGGCCTGATGGCCGGACCGTTCACCGGCTCGAAACCGGGGTTTGAGGAGTTGATCCCTGGGGATAAGAAGCTGCGCCAGGCATGGATCGACGCGTTGTTCGAGCGCGGTGCGTCGCACGAGTTCCACGGATCCGATCTCGCCGCCATCGGCATGCCCGTGGGCGGACTCTGTGCCGGTCAGCTCTATCTCCAAGGGGATGGGACCTTGGCCTGTTGGCAGATCTTCAATAAGCACCACTTTACCGGCTACGGCGCCACCAGCTATCAGTTTCGAACTCCTGATGCTCCGATTGAATCCGGTTTTGCACTGCGCCTCAGACAGAATGGCGCGGAACAGATTGTGCCCTACAACCGGGAGTCGTTTCCCGAGGTGCGATTCACCGGCGAATACCCCATCGGAACCGTGCGATACCAGCGAGGCGACCTGCCGGTCACGACCCGCATGGATGCCTTTTCCCCATTCATCCCCCTCGATGAAAAGGACTCCGGTCTGCCGGTCACCATCTTCGAGTTCACCCTGGAAAACAGTTCGGATACCTCGGTGGAGGTCGGTCTGGCCGGCTGGCTCGAAAACGGGGTCTGTTTCCACTCGGCCGGGTATCGGACCGATCTGCGAGCCACCACATTCAGACGGCACCCCTCGCGTGCCGACATCCTGCACGGTGTGACCGCCGCGCCTGTGGAACAGGTCGCCAATCCACGGCCCGCGCGGATGCTCGCCGATTTCGAGGGCGGCACCTATGGTGATTGGCGGATCGAGGGCAGCGCGTTCGGAACCACCCCAGCCAATGGAACCCTCCCCAGCCAACAGGAGGTTTCAGGGTTCGAGGGTGAGGGTCTGGTCAATACATACCTCGACAAGGACCTTTCCAAAGGCACCCTGACCTCGCCGGAGTTCACGATCGACCGGCGCTTCCTTAATTTCCTGATCGGCGGCGGCTCGCATACCGGTAAAACCTGCCTCAATCTGGTCGTGGACGGAAAGATCGTGCGCACCGCCACCGGCAGGAATGATGAACGCCTGGCATGGGAGACCTGGCCCGTCTTCGACCTGGAAGGCGCTACTGCCACGATCCAGATCGTGGACGATTCCACCGATGGCTGGGGACACATCAATGTCGATGAAATCCAACTCAGCGACGTCCCGGTTGCAGGTCCCGCTGGACCGGTGCACGAACTGGAGGACGCAGGAACCATGGGCCTCTGCATCCTCAGTCCCGGCACACCATGGAGCAGCGACCAGCTCGCCGGCCAAGGCGAATGGCTCGAGCTCGACACGCACGCCGTCGCATACCCCATTGCCGAGCGCCGGCGTGCCGGACTTACCACACGGGATTGGGTCACTCTGGCGCCCGGCGAGTCGACCCGGTTCGTCGCGCTGCTCGCATGGCACTTCCCCAATCGCAAGGAAGGCAATTTCTATGCGACCCGCTTCGAAGACGCCGGAGCGGTGCTCGATTACGTGACCGACCATATGGAGCGGTTGTCCGGCCAGACGCATCTCTGGCACGAGACCTACTACGACAGCACCCTGCCGTATTGGCTGCTCGACCGGCTCATGTTCACGGCATCCAACATCGCCACCGGCACCTGTCAATGGTGGGGCGACGGCAGGTTCTGGGCCTGGGAAGGGGTTGGCTGCTGCCACGGGACTTGTACGCACGTCTGGAACTACGCGCATACCATGGCGCGCCTCTTCCCGCGACTGGAGAAGAGCGTGCGTGAGATGCAGGACCTCGGAGTCGCCCTCCATGAAAACGGGCTGGTCGGGTTCCGCGGGGAGCTCAATGGCGCCTACGCAGCGGATGGGCAGGCCGGCACGGTGTTGAAGTGCTACCGCGAACATCAGATGTCGCCCGATCGCTCCTTCCTCGAGGCCAATTGGCCGAAGATCAAACGCGTGCTCGAGTTCTCCATCGCTCAGGATGGCGATGAGGACGGCCTGATCGAGAACAGCCAGCACAACACCTTCGATATCAATTTCGAAGGCCCCAACACCTTCGTCGGCTCGCTCTACCTGGCAGCCCTGCGCGCTGGTGAGGAGATGGCGCTCGAGGTGGGCGATACCGCCCTCGCCCAACGCCTGCACAACATCTTCGTCAGCGGCTCGAAGAAGACGCTGGAGCGTCTGTGGAACGGGGAGTATTTCGTTCAAGAGGTCGATCTGGAAAAACACCCCGACTTCCAGTACGCCGAAGGATGCCTCTCCGACCAGTTGTTCGGACAGGGCTGGGCACACTTGCTGGGACTGGGCTATCTCTATCCGCGCGAGAATGTGCGTCGCACGCTCGAATCGATCTGGCGCTACAACTGGACCCCCGATATCGCCCCGTACAATAGCAAGTATAAACCCGAACGCTGGTTTATCGCCCCCGGCGAGGCTGGTCTCTTCACCTGTACCTGGCCGAAGAGCACACATATCAATAACGGTGTTCGCTATCGGAACGAGGTCTGGACCGGCATCGAATACCAGGTGGCCGGCCATATGATCTGGGAGGGGATGCTGACCGAGGGACTCGCGCTCATCCGGGCCGTCCACGATCGCTACCATCCCGCCCGGCATAACCCCTATAATGAAGTCGAGTGCGGGGATCACTACGCACGCGCTCTGGCCAGCTGGGGCGCGTATGCCGCCCTGAGCGGCTTTGTTTGCCACGGCCCCGAACGCCACATTCAGTTTGCCCCGCGCATCAACCCGGAGAGCTTTAAGGCCGCGTTTACCGCATCCGAGGGTTGGGGCACATTCAGTCAGTCCGTCGAGAAGAGTCGCTTGAACGCCGCCATCGAGCTCAAATGGGGGACCCTACCGCTCCGCAGCATCGCACTGCACTCGCCACGCCGGCCCGGTCGGATTCAGATCGCTGTCGATGGCCAAACCGCTCCCGCATTCGGGTACGCCTGGGATCCCGAAACCCAGCTTGTTCGGATCGACCTCGCGCAGGAGCTACGCATTCCCACCGGCGGCCGACTCACGCTGGAAATGAGCTGATCGATCCGACCGATCCGACCGATCCGACCGATCTGACCGATCCGACCGATCTGACCGATCTGACCGATCGGCAACCATTGCCTGGAGCAGCGGACCACCGAGAATTGATGAAGAAACCGCATCCCTCCGGGGAGTTTGCATCTCCGGGGGTTTCTCCTGATCTTGCTCCTGCTCGCGAAGGTACGGAGCCCGGGACTGCGTTCGTTCTCCAACCAATCTCCATGAGGCCTTTATGACATCCTTTCCGCGTTTTTTTCGTTTCGTTGCAATCGCACACTTGAGTCTGCTCTGCCTTGTCGGCGCAGTCATGATCACCACCACCGCCGCCGCGGCCGAACCGCTCAAAGTTGGAGTGGTCGGCCTGACCCACGGCCACGTCAAAGGCTTTCTGCGGCGCGCCGCCGCAGCAGAACAGGTCCAGCTGGTCGGTGTCGCCGAGGCGGACCCCGCACTCGCGGCCGAGTATGCCGAGAGCTTTGGATTCGCCCCCGCCATCGTCTATCCGGACGTCGCATCCATGCTGAATTCGGCCAAGCCTGAAGCCGTGGTCGTCTATACCCAGACCTCGGACTACCCGGAGATCGTCAAGGCATGCGCGCAGCAAGGGGTCCATGTCATGCTGGAAAAACCGCTGGCCATCTCACTGGCCAAAGCACGGGAGATCGAGGCGGCCGCGAAGTCTGGGAAAATCCAGGTCCTCGTCAATTACGAGACCAATTGGATGCCGAGCCTGGCCGCTGCCCATTCCATGATCTTCGACCAGGAGGCCATCGGACAGGTGCGCAAGATCGAGGTGCAGATCGGACACCAGGGTCCGATCGCCATCGGCTCCACTCCCCCCCAATTCGTCGATTGGCTCGGAGACCCAGCTGCCGGTGGCGGTACGCTGCTCGATTTCGGCAGTTACGCCGCCTGCATCACCTCCTGGTTGCTCGATGGCGAGCGCCCGAAATCGGTCTACTGCCTGAACCAGCAGCTCCAACCGGCGGATTACCCCGACGTCGAAGACGAGACCACGATCATTCTTGCCTATGACGAGGCCGTCGCGATCCTGCAGGGCTCCTGGAACAGCCCGACCGACCGTAAGGACGTCCAGGTCTACGGCGAATATGGATACGTCAAGACCCTGCAGCAAAAACAGATCGAGCTGATGGTCGAGGGGATGGATCCCGAAACCATGCCCGCCGACGAACCGGAAGCGCCGGAGCAGGATCAAATCGCTTATCTGTTCGCAGTCGTTCGGAACGGTCTGACCCCGCAAGGTCGGCCCGCCCTCCAGCATAATCTCCTCGTGATGGAGATCCTTGAAGCAGCCATGGAATCCGCCAAGACCGGCAAGGCGATCCCGCTGCCGTAATCAGCTCCGCCCCCAGGGCGACCCCCCCGGGGGCGATCCACTATGGCCTCCCGCACACTCAAAGTCGCCGCGCTCTCCTTCGGTAAGGCCTTGACCGGCCTGGTCGGTGTGATCTCGGCCGCTGTCCTTGCTCGCATCTTGACCAAGCTGGAGTACGGGACATACCGGCAGACCATGTTGGCCTACGCCTTCGCTGCCCCCTTGCTGACCCTCGCCTTGCCCCAGGCGCTCTACTACTTCCTCCCCGGTGAGAAGGAGCGCAAGCGCGGCCTGCTTTGGGACAATCTCATCCTGCTTACGCTGATGGGCGTCGTGTTCATGGCCTTTCTGCTCTTCGGTGGAAATCGGCTGCTCGCGTGGCGATTCAAGAACCCCGATCTCGTCGAATCCCTGCGGATCATCGCGCCATACCCCCTGTTTATGCTTCCCCTCGGGGCCGTCGGCGCCTGCTTGGTGATCCAGAACCGGGTCAATACCCTCTCGATTTTCAATATCTTCAGCCGCCTGTTCATGGTCATTGGCATCATCGTCGCATGCCTGGTATGGCGCAATACAACCGCACCGCTCGTCGCAAATACCCTCACCGCAGCGGTCGTGTTCCCGATTGGTATCGGGCTGATGATCTGGTCCATCCCCAAGGACCGCAGCGCGCCGTCCCTCTCGTCTATGGCGGCCATGATGCGCTATAGCCTGCCCCTGGGGCTCTCCTCGATGATCGGTACCATTTCGGTCCAGCTCGATAAGATGATCGTCGCCTCCATGTGCAGCACCGAGGATTTCGCGGTCTATACCAACGGCGCACTCGAGATCCCGATGGTCGCTATCGTGACCGGTTCCATCGCCGCCGTCATCCTGGCGGATATGCGCACGATGATCCAGGCCGAACGTCATGCCGACGCCCTGCGCCTCTTCAACCTCGCCGGAATTCGGTCCGCAACCTTTCTCATGCCGATCATGATCTATCTCTTGATCGTCGCCGAACCGTTCATGACCCTCATTTGGTCCGATAAGTACGCCCTGAGCGCCGTTCCCTTTCGATTCTACCTTCTGCTCGTCCCGGCGCGCCTGGTCTATTACGGATCTGCCCTGATGGCCTTCGGGCTGACCAAGATCGTGCTCTATCGGTCTGTTATCGGACTGGTCCTCAACCTGCTCCTAAGCATTCTCTTGGTTCGCATCCTAGGCTATATCGGAGCGATTGTGGCAACCGTGATCACCATCTACGCATGGGCCGTGCTCTTCAATCTCACGGTCCTCGCCAGGGCCTGGGGATGCCGGATCCGCGACGTCATCCCGTTTAAGGAGATCGGCGTCATCACCGCCATCAGCGCTGTTCCGGTATTGCCGACTTGGTGGACCATGCGTGCCCTGGACGGCACCTCCGATTTCATCCTTATCCCTGCCACCGCGATCGTCTACGGCGTCATCCTGTTGCCACTGCTCATGCGCTTCGGCTTTGTCGAACTGCAGCAAATCATCCAGTTCTTCAAACGCTCCTGAGATACCTGCCTGCGAATGCCCGAAGAGGTCGCCGCTTTCCCATTCGAATCCGGAAAGCCTCCCGCAGGGGACGCGGTGGCGTTTTCGACCAACCTATCGGGGTGGGTAGGTTCCATGCTCTGCAGCCTACTTTTTGGGGGTATTTTCAGTGATACCGATTCAGTTGACCAAGGCAGTTGTTGAAAACGGCTCCGATGTAAGTCCCTTTCCCCCTCCCAATACACCTCTGCGCCCTCTGCGATCTCTGCGGGATACCTCCCCATCCGGATCCGGAAAGCCTCCCGCAGGGGACGCGGTGGCGTTTTCGACCAACCTATCGGGG
>CALLYA010000358.1 GCA_937875495.1 uncultured Verrucomicrobiota bacterium | reverse complement strand
CTCTGCGGGATACCTCCCCATCCGGATCCGAAGACCTTTTCGGATACCCTCTAGCTCATCGAAAAAACCCGGGATGGGACCGGGTGCGGTGCTGACAAAACGCTGCAGCATTGTTTGAACGGGGCTCAGAAGGCCAAGAATCGAAATCGATTCTATCGACCCCGCCCCCGATCCGACCGATCCGACCGATCCGACCGATCCGACCGATCGGCAACCATCGCCTGGAGACGACGCATGCGACGCGGGATCGAGCGCGCCTTTTCAGACCAACCCTCGCACCTGGATCCAAGGTCATGATTTTTCATTGACACACAATCCATGTTCCAGCGCATAATCTTTATAGCGTGTTCTCTCGTTTCCGCTTATTGGATCAGGAGGTCTGTAATGAATTGGCGTGTGAACTTAGTGCTGATTGCGGTGTTCGCGTATTGCGGCTGCTTCTCCCTCGCCGTCGGACAAACCGGTCCCTTTGACCCGGAGGATTGGCCTCCGACCATCGACCCCGACAAAACCGTGCACTATTGGAGTGCCAATTGGGCGTTCTGGCCCATGGGCGGCAATTGGCTCGAAGATGAATTGCTCCTGCGCGACGGCGGTGACCAGGAAATCAATCCGATCACCATCGGCGGGCATGATGCAATCGAGGTCCAGGGAGACTATCTCAACGTAGCGGACTACTCCTTCGAGGAATGGGCCGACGACGAGTATATCGACATCCTGATGCAGGTGTACGGCAACGCCGCACTCCTGAACACCGGCGGCGAGCCCAGAGAATTCCACTTCCTGACCGGGACGATCCCGGATCTCAACGATCCTTCCGGGGGAACCATCCCCGTTGAATGCAAGAATCAACAGTGGAATTGGATCCTGTTTCGCGTCGAGAACGCTCTTCGCCCCGATGGCGAAACCCGGTACGTCGGATCCATCCCCGCCAACGCCCAAGGCGCTTTTTCTTTCGGCGGCGTCAACGACGGCACGATTCGTCTGCAGCAGGTGCCCGGCCTGATCGTTCGCGCAGTCGCCTGGGGCGAACAAGGCGCCTTCGGCGAGCCCGAGCAAATCAACGTCTGCTCCGACGCACCCCCTTGTCCTCAGGAGCCGGAGACCAACCACGCGTGGATCGATATCAATGCGGGGACCAGCGATCATATTGAGCTCCTCAATGACGGCGATCAGACGATCGCCTTTGAGGATAACGTCGGACCTGCCGAGGACCAGCGTCGCGCGGTCCGGCCGGAAGGTTCCTTTATGAACTTCGGGATCACGGATTTCTATCTGGGACAGCCCTGCAACGATCCGCGCGCGATCAAGATCTGCGTGGAATACTACGATGATCCGGCCCTGGCAGGCGCCGTCTTCGGTCCCGAAGCCTATGCCCTGGATGCCTCCGGCGGTATCAGCTTTTTCCCCGCTGACCGCCGCCAAGTGCTGGAAGGAACCGGCGCATGGATTCGACGTTCGTGGGTGGTCCCTTCCGTGAATCTGTTCGGGGTGAATGCACGGACCTTTACCGCCGGCCCACGATTCAATTTTGTGGATGGTCAGGTCTTTCTGTCGAGGATCGACATTGCGGTCCTGCGGGTCGGAACCCACCCCTTGGCGGGTCAAGAACCCTTGGCCGACTGTGTCTCAGATCCCAAGATCTGCACCGGTGAGTACGGCAACTATTGCGAAATGGACCTCGAAGCCGGGGTCCAGAACGGCTTGGAACCGGGCACCTCCGGAAACGACCAGGAGATGATCATCGAAGAGGCCGGCCCCGCCGGAGATCGCCGTTTGGCGATTCGCCCCGCCTTCGATGACGGAAACCCGAGCTTCACGCACAATTTCGTCAATCTGGCCATCGTCAACGAGGCGCTCGGACCCAACACCCAGCCCCCTGCACGCCTCGCCATATGCGTCACCTACTACGATGACCCCGCTCTGGTCGGCGAATCGTTCCGCCCGGAAGTCTATCAGACCGAACGCGAGGGTAACCTGACCCTCGGCTTTACACCCGCTGACAGCGCCGTCTCCCTCCAAGGCACCGATGGCTGGCGCCAAGCCTACTTCGAGATCCCGGACGTCAAGTTCAACGGTGTGAATCAGGGGCCACAGGCCGCCGCACGGTTCGTGTTCAGCGATAAGATCTGCCTCACCCGAGTGCAGTACGCCGTCATCGCCCCGTGCGGACCCGAGGCCGGCGTGAATTTGCTCGCTGACTGTAAACCGGTCGGTGCGCCAACCATCACCGGGATCCAAAGAGTGGGCGAACGCATCGCGCTGACCTTCCCCACCGAGGAAAACGGTATTTACAGAATCGAGGGCGCAGCCGGTTTGAACGATCAACCGTGGGAAATCCAATCCTTCGCCCTCACCGCGGACGGTCCGGTCGACCAGCCCAACCTGCTCGGGACCGGGACCGAACAGACGGTTTTCCTTGAACTGCCTGTGGGCCAGGTCGGGGCCGGTTTCTTCCGGGTCGTCGCCGGTCAGTAGATCAAGTACGATGGATGTCGAGGGGGGAAGGCAATCCCCCCTCGGCATCCAGCCGTCGCTAAACCCAGATCATCACTTCACCAACCCATACGAGCGGCTTTCATGAAACCCTGTGCCTCCCAAACCAGCGGCGTTCGGAATCACCCCCTCCGGGACCATTCGCGTGGGGAGACCCGCGGCTTCACCCTGATCGAATTGCTGGTCGTCGTCGCGATTATTGCAATCCTCGCCGCAATGTTGCTGCCCGCTCTGCAACGTGCCAGAGAAGCAGGGCGTCGGACCCACTGTATCAACAACCTCCGACAAATCGGGATCGGCATCCAGTTGTATAAGGATGACTTTAACGAGCGCCCCCCCCTCTTCCTGGTCGATCCCGGCAACCGGGCCATGGGGTTCCCAGGGGGGAATACCTATTACCTGGAAAAGCGGTATGTCGAAAATATCCGGACCTTCATCTGCCTGGATGACCGCACCAATGGACATATCCGCTTCGATCTCGGCTGGGAATACTTTGATAACACCAGCTACGCCTACCACATGGGCCCCGTTCAACAGACTACCCCCAACGGGAAGCTCTGGCTGAAAGACCAGATCCGGCGGTGGGATGCTCGGTTCATCGTCGCGGCATGTCCCTGGCACCGCCATCTCTTCGCCGGTTTGAGGGGCCGCGGAGACGGTCCCCAGTCCATGACCAGTAATCCCAAGATCAAAGACGTCGCCCTTCGCTTCGACGGCAGCGTCGACGCCTTCATCTGGCCCGCACTCAACTGGGAAGAGGAACCGTACGAAGGCGAGTGACACGAAACCCGCGCTAGATGGAGCCCGCCCGATAACCGTATTGGGCCACAACAAAAGGTCAACGGGGCAGGATGAGGAGGACTCCCAGAGAGTGCGCAGAGGATTATAGCTAGAGACCGTCCGAAAAGGCGCGTTCCATCATGCGTCGCCACCAGGCAATGGTTGCCGATCAGTCAGATCATTGTCTGAATCGGGGTCGGAATCGGGATCGGAATCGATTCCTGTTCTGGTTGGCACCTCGCCCTCATGGACCGCTCAAACTTCACTGCCGAGTTGTGTCAACACCGCAATAATACGGTTGCGGTACCCGGTTTCTCATGTCCGAATCCCCTCACGCGTCCTTTCGATACCGAGACCGATAGCGACCCCGACCCCGATCTTGCTTCGCCATTGACCTTTTCGGACGACCTCAGGCTAGAGGTCGTCCGAAAAGGTCTCCGGATCCGGATGGGGAGGTATCCCGCAGAGATCGCAGAGGGCGCAGAGGTGTATTGGGAGGGGGGAAAAGGGACC
>CALLYA010000357.1 GCA_937875495.1 uncultured Verrucomicrobiota bacterium | reverse complement strand
ACATTTCAGTGACCGGACTATAATAGAATTCAGGTATATGTCGTAACTTGTGAAAACATATTTTGCAGACAAGGCTTCGGCCATCGCCAGGAACTTCAGCATTTCTCGAGCCCGCCCGAAACCCCTATTGGGCCACAATGGAAGGTCTCCGGGTGCGGATGGAGCAAACTCCCACGGAGATCGCAGAGGGCGCAGGGGCGGGCAGGCAGGCGGGCAGGCCTGGCCGAAATGAATAATATTTGTATTTTGAAACTTCATTGTTCAGAAACAAACGAATAACCACAGAATCTCCCAAAATGGCATGGATCAGGACATGAACCTGATCACCCCAAAGCCAAGTCAAAAAGGCCTCTGCGCGAGGCTCTCCGGATCCGGGGATCGGCGCAAGACGGGGACGAGATTTCGCGTTGACACCGCGACTGAAAGGCTGGCATCGGTGGGTAATGCTCCTTATTCACGAGCCGGATCACCCGAGGAGGCCAATATGCCGAAATCCATCCACCGCATCTTCACCCAGGGATTGGCGCTGTCGCTCATACTCGGTCATGCCGCCATCGCTATGGCCGAGGGTCTCTCCAATGTTGACTACCCGAATCCCCTGATCGAACAGCGCGCCGACCCATGGATCTGGAAGGCGGCAGACGGATTCTATTATTTCATCGCAACAGTGCCCGAATACGATCGGATCGAGCTCCGCCGCGCCCAAACGATCCGCGGGCTGGCGGATGCCGAGCCAAAAACCATCTGGCGCAAACACGAAAACGGCCCCATGAGCTGGCATATCTGGGCGCCGGAGCTGCACCACATCAACGGCCGCTGGTATATCTATTTCGCTGCCGGCAAGGCGGAGGCCATCTGGGAGATCCGGATGTACGTCCTGGAAAATACGGCGGAGAACCCGCTCGATGGCACCTGGGTCGAAAAAGGCCCGATCACGACCAATTGGGACACCTTCTCATTGGACGCCACCACGTTCGAACACCGTGGCGTGCGCTACCTGGTGTGGGCGCAGCACGCACCGCACATTCAAGGTAACACCAACCTCTATATCGCGGCCATGAAAAACCCATGGACCATTCAGGGCGAGCCCGTCATGCTCACCCGGCCGGAATTCGATTGGGAAAAGCAGGGCTACCTCGTCAATGAAGGCCCGGCTGTCCTGCATAAGAACGGCCGCATCTTCCTTACTTATTCAGCGAGCGCAACCGATGCCAATTACTGTGTCGGCCTCCTCACCGCGGACGAAGACGCCCCTCTGCTGAACCCCGATTCGTGGAAGAAATCCCCGACCCCAGTCTTCAAAAGCGCGCCTGAGCACGGCATTTACGGTCCTGGCCACAGCTGCTTTACAATCGCCGAGGACGGCCGGACCGATCTTTTGGTCTATCACGCACGCAGTTACGAAAAGATCGAGGGCAATGCCCTGGAAAATCCAGACCGGCACACCCGGGTCCAGTTATTGCACTGGACCCAGGACGGCAGCCCCGATTTTCAGGAACCAAGACCGGATACCCCGGGGTCAGAAGTCAGGCAGTAAGCGCGCGACCTCCCAGCGATCCACGAAGCTCGTTGTCGCGGCCTCCGGTCGGGCAAAGCAGACTGCATCCGCGATGACATAGAGGTCCGTACCATCATTGCGGATCGTGACACTCCCAGCGGTCCCCGCGTCAATCGTATAACTCCCGAGCGGGTACCAGACCCCGCCCATCTCCTGCTGATTGACATGAACCGTTGTTGTCCCTGAGGCATGCTGGATCTCAACAGGTGCATTCGTGGCACGATTGTCCGATGAGGTCCAGCGCAGATAGACCTCGTAATTTCCCGCCTCTGGCAGGTCCGGTGAGAACTTCACGCTCTTGGCGCCCTTGCCATCATTGCGATCGTGTAGGTAATTCGATCCGTAATACCCATCGTCGGATGTACTCACGAGCCAGTCGCCCGTGATCTCCACACCGGTAGGGTCCGCATCGTCCACAATCGCTACGATACCGTCCGGAACGAAGACCGGTATGAAGCCGATCAGCTCCCGCAATTCATCGATATGGCGTTCATACACACCGCGCGGCTTCTCCCCATGTTTCTGGCACAAGTATGCGGCATACCCTACCGCCACACCCATCTGCCCGCAGGTATTCATCACCCGCGGACTCCCCAGCCCGATATGCGTCGCGCTCAGGCAGCGGCCCGCCATCCATAAATTATCAATATTCACTGAGTACAGACAGCGGTATGGAATCCCATACTTCTGAATACCGATCTGCTCCGCGCGCGTCTGGAAATCATATTTTTCAGAGGCGGGATAGTGCAGATCAATACTCCAGGAGCCGATGGCCACCGTATCCTCGAAATCGGGATGGTTACGCAGGTCGTGCTCCGTCAGAATATAATCACCGATCAGCCTGCGGGATTCACGTTTACCGGCAATGAACCCGACCCATCCGAGCTTGAGGTTCGCATTCTTCGAAAGCTGTTTTGCGTTGTAAAACGATCCGAAGATCGCGCGCAACAAATGATCCCGAATCTGTTCGTTGTCGCGGATCGTGTCGAGGAACAGGCCGTACTCCCAGGTCCAATCCCCGCTGGTCGCCACATAATCCTTCGCGACATCCATCGCCCAAGGGACTTCCTGGAAGGCGACCGGTTGGCCCACGTCCCTTGAGTACCACATCACGGAGGAGCCATTGGTCATAGCATCCGACGTCTCCGGCGCAAGCGATTCTTCATGCTCGGCTCGGCCCTCACGCCCCATCCGATACTTCGCCCCCGCCCAATACCCGATCCAGCCGTCACCCGTTGAATCGACAAAATAGGGCGCGTGAAATCGTAGCTCTTCCCCGGTCTGAATGTGGCGCGCATCAACCGATACAATGGAGCCATCCTCTACATGCGCGTCAAACGCACGCCAGGCGAGAAAGAGATGTATGCGCGACTCCTCCTCCATGACCGCGTGCCGCAAACGATCATATCGAATCGATTCCGCCGAGCCGTTCGGATAGCCGGGGGTGTTCACCTCGCCCACGATGTCGCCGAACACCACACCCATGGTATGAACACGCACCTCTTGGCTGGCATTGCCGCCCAGGACCGGGCGGTCATGGATCAGGGCGACCTCTAATCCGCTCCGAGCAGCTGCCAGCGCTGCACAGCACCCGGCGATCCCGCCACCGACCACTACCAAGTCGTAGCTCCCGGCATCCGCAGGGGTAGCCGGCCTGCCCAGGAGCGCATCGCGCCACAGCATCATCTGCTCAAGTTCATTCGGCGGCGTGAAATCCAGGTCCTCCGTGAAGTACAAGGCGTCGCACCGACCGTCGAATCCGGTCTGGTCGCGCAGCTCAATCGCGGTATCCCGGCCGGCCACCTCGACCATTCCACCCGCCTGCCAGGCCCAATCAGCCGACTCTGTCCCGAACAGCACCGCCTGCTCCACGCCATCGATCGCAACCTTGAACGTACCCGGGGTCGCAGGGTGGTCCGGCACCCAGTCACGGGTCCGCACCCACATCCGATAACTCCCCGAATCCGGGAACCGTACGGTACCGGCGGCTGCGGCGACCGGCTCGCCGAGCCCATGCGCCAGCAGATAGCTCGAACCCATCACGTCAATCGACTGTTGATCGACGACCCAGCCGCCAAGCTCGGCCAAGGCCTCAGCCTCAACCAGTAGTTCCGCCGGAGAGCCCGCCGTTGCACCGAGAACCAGTCCGGCCAAAAGGAGTCCCAAAAATTTGTGGCTCATCTCCTCAACCCTCCTGCTTGCTGCCGGACCCGGCCGAGGCCTGCGACAGGCTGAGCATCGTTGTCTCCACTTCCGGCGCCGCAAGCGGCAGAAACTGAACCGCATCCGCGATCACATAACCATCGGTGCCCGCTGTTCCGATCACGACCACGGCAGCCTGCCCGCCATCGAATCGAAACGTGCCCACGGAAGCGAAGAGCTTGTCATGCACCGGTGCCTGACGCTGATTGACCAAAACCGTGGTCTCGCCCTCGGCGTGAACGATCGTGACAGGCACGTTCGTCGCACGATTGGAATGCGCCGAATACGCCACGCGCACCTCGTACTCGCCGACGGCCAGTTCCGCCTCGAACCGGACCGACTTCTGACCCTTGCCATCGTTGTTGTCATGGAGATAGAAGGCGTCCGCGTAATAGGCCGTAGCTGTGCTCGGAAGCCAGACACCGGCCAACTCCGCGTCGACGTTGTCGACGACATGCCCCGCCAGCGTCGCGGTCATTATGGTTTTGTCCGAAGGCGGCGCGTCCGGTAGATCCAACACCTGTCCGTCCTCGAGCAGTCGGCTTCGCAGCAGGGCGTAATCGACATCTTGAACCCCGATCTCCGAATCGAGCGCGAGAATCGCAGCCGTCGCCGCCGACTGCCCCAGAATCATGAAGACCGGTTCCATCCGAATCGAGCCATAGGCGATGTGCGACGCGGAGACACAGACCGGTACCAGCAGGTTCTCAGTCTCACCCTTGCGCGGCACGATCGAGCGATAGCTGATCAAATACGCGCCCCCTGGGGATTCCTGGATGTCGCCCTCGTTCTGCGCAAGCCCGGCCGGAGTCACATAGCGCTGGACGTTGTGCGAATCCATGTTGTACGAACCGAGCCCGACCGAATCCTCAACAATGCGGATCCTGCGACAATCCAATTCAGTGACAACATAGTCGCTGACCATCCGCCGCGCCTCGCGGATGTAAAGCTGATGCGGCCAGTTCCCGTTGTCGGTAAACTCATCGGCCGCCAGCCCCCAGACCGCCATTTTATCACGAATTTCCCGGGGTACCCGCGGATGGTTCGCGAGCGTCCACATCAATCCCTTCTGATAGATTTCGTGTTCTCGGATGATCTCTTCACGCCGCGCGTAGTCCGCTTCAGGATAGTCGTAATTCATCCCAATGTTGTCCGTCGAAAAGGCGCCGTAATTATTGGTGTCGGTCTTGCCATTGGGCATCATGTCGATCTTCAAAGGCAGGCGCATATCGCCCGCTTCGAAGTTGCGGAAGAGCAGTTCATACTGCGCTTCGTCATATCCCTCCGGCTTTGGGAACGGGACGCGATTCTCCGGCACGCGGCTCATGCACATCCGGAAACAGTAGGCCTGGATCCTGTGATCGCCCTGGCCATCCTCGCCCGGGTCATCACCATGCAGCCGGGCCACGATCCCGCTCGCGGGATCGCCGGGCACCACATATGCCTCCACAGGGCGGACAAAGAGATGCTGGTTGAAGTTCATCAGCTTCTGCACACCGTTGAGCGCCTCGCCGTACTGCGCGTTCGGCTCACGCCCGACGGCAAAGGTCACGCCTGCCAGCGCCATCAGATCGCCTTCATAGGTCGCGTCCATGAACATACGGCCCGAAAACTGCCGGCCGGATTCCATCGTGATCCGGGTGATCCGCCCCTCCTGCATCTCAATCCCGTCCGTCCGATTCAGGCGCTCGTTGCGAAACACCGGTATCGTGTACTCGGCGATCATCTCCTCGAACAGCTGCTCGGCCACTTTCGGCTCAAACGCCCACATCGCATCCTGGTCCGGCCGGTACTGAGGATAGCTATCCGGGTCGCCATACTCCCAGGCAGCGGGATCGTCGTAATGCGCTTTGATCTTCCGGTAATACTCCCGGGAAATCCCGCCGATCACCGATTTGTTGCCGGAGTCCGTCCAGCCCAGCCCACCACTGGTCAGCCCGCCGAGGTGCGCGCTCGGTTCGATCACAACCACCGAATGCCCCATCCGCCGCACCTGCACCGCGGCGGCGACACCGGCCGAAGTCCCACCATAAATCACAACATCATACACCCGCTGCGCATGCGCGGAGCCGGCGGAGAGCAAGAGTAACCCGAAAAAAATCAGTCGTTTCATGGCTGGTCGGCCTCCAGGGATTCGGCTTTATCATCAAGGATGGTCCCGCACCGGCAGATCCTCCGGCACTCGACTCACCTGACCCCATATAACCAGGTCTGGATGTCGCGGGAAAGGTTAAAGCGGCTGTGCAACCAAGGACGGTCCGAAAAGGTCAATGGCGAAGCAAGATCGGGGTCGGGGTCGCTATCGGTCTCGGTATCGAAAGAACGCGGGATGGGATTCGGACCTGAGAAGCCGGTATAGTTGCGGTGCTGACACAACTCGGCAGTGAAGTTTGAGCGGTCCATGAGGGCCAGGCGCCAACCAGAACAGGAATCGATTCCGATCCCGA
>CALLYA010000356.1 GCA_937875495.1 uncultured Verrucomicrobiota bacterium | reverse complement strand
CATGAGCTGGAGCCCCCCCGAAAAGGCACGCTCCTTCCTGCACCGCCTCCAGGCAAGGGTGGCCGATCAGTCAAATCATTGTCGCGATCGAAATCGAAATCGCCCCGCCAAACTGGATCAGCCCCTTGGCCCTCTACCCACCCCCATAACCAGGTCGAAAACGCCTCCGCGCCCCCTACGCCTCTCCGCGAGCACCTCCGGTTCCGGGTTCGGTGAGCGACAAGATGCCGCCTATACCCTTTCGATCGACCTCGCCCTACCGCAGGAAGCCCGTTCATGGCCAATCGCAGATCGATTCCAGGTACTCCGCAGAACCTTCGCGCAGCCAACCATCGAGTTGAGCAGGCTCTTTCAGCTGCTGACCGCGCATGCGATCGACAACGACGTAGCGCCAATCCAGCTCCGGGATCGCCGTCATGTCCCCCCACAACTTCTCAAACTGGGCCACGGGGAAGACGTCCTCCTGCCCCTTGCCCCAACGCTTCTTCACGTCCTTGAGCGTGATGTAGGTCGGCATGCGCGCCGCCACCTCCCGGATCGCTGCCATCACCCGCTGCGGGTCCTCGAGATCCCCACGCGATAGCCCGAACAGATCCAGAATCCGGTCCAGGTCGATCCAGGTCGTGTTCGAGTTGTAATAGCTCAGCCCAAACTCCAACTCCTCACGCGGGAGCGCCAGGCCTTCAACAAGACGTACCCTTCCATCCACCCGCGCCAAGCCGCCGCCACGATCCTCCACCCGCCGTGTGATCACCTCCATCGTCAGGTCGCCCCCGCTGCAGATGTGATGGCCGAGCACGCCGGGATCGACGTTTGCGCCCAGGGTGTCAATGTTGTGTACCATCAAATACTTCAGCTGCGGCCGATCCCGCAATAGCCCAGCCAGCACCCCGCTGCGGAAGAGGTTGGGGACCTCGTACCAGTGCCCCACCGGATGAAGGCACTGCTGCGGCAGGTTGTCCGTGTAGTCACTGCCTTCACCCATCTCACGCGCCCATCGGATCAGGGCCGCGTGCAGACCCTCCAGCACCTTCTGCGCCTGTTCATCCAGGAGTTGTTGCGGCATCTCCTCCCACGCGAACCGGAGATCCCGTACCGTCGGGACCGTTCGCAAGCCGATCGCACGGCCGCCCGAAAGGAAGAGCGGTCCCTCGTAGTCGTAATGCTCCGGGTCCTCCAAGGCCGCGCGGATCGGCGCGTGCGTCAGATAGCTGGTGGTGACGATATGCGGCAGTGGAGTTTCCAACTGGCGATTCATCCAACGGCTCTTTGCCAGGTGAATCTCCAGGAAGGAACGATGGCGCCCAGACAGCTTGCAGAATGGGTGGATCGCCTTGACGACGCCCGCGCCCTTCGTCCACCGACTGCCGACCCCGCCGGCCAACGAGACCACGGCGACACGCCCGGCGTTCAAGGCCTCGAGCCCCACATCGACCCAGCGCGGATCCATCCCCGTACGCAAATCGCCCACGTCTGAGGCCTGTACATCCTCAATCCTGGTCCGCGGCGGCAGCCGGTTCTGGGCTAGCCCGATCCGGCCCGCGCGTAAGTCCGCGCGGATCTCCTCGTGCTGAATCCGGTCGAACCCGTACTCCTCGAGCTGGCTTGAAAGACCGTTCTCACCGCCGTCATGGTTCTCACCACGCGGCAGAATCCGATCAAACAGCGTCTGCAGCATCCCGGATAACTCCGCACGCGTCCTACAGGCTTGGCCGAAGACATCAAGCTCAGTCCGCTGCGCCCGGGTCAGATCCTGGCGCTGACATTGGATCCATTTCGGAAACATCAGTGCGTAGTATGCCGGCGGCATCAAGGCGTCCGCTCCGTGCAGCTTCGTCGCGACCGTCCCCGCCTCGTTGATCGCAAAGTCATAGACCACCGGCTCCATCGCAAACGGAACCGCATGCTCCAGTCGGCGCTTCAATCGGCTCATCTCCTGCCCAAGCCAATCGAGCGCAGCCTGCTTTCGCTCCGGCGCAAACAGAAAGCCCATCCCGCCGCCTGCCATCCCACCCAACATCCAGAAGCCCCAGAAATCATCGCCAAACACCTCACCCGCACGCGCAACGAGCCGTTCGGTATAGTCGTTCGATGCCCAGGGAATGATGGTCTGAATAGGACCGAAAAAATTGCGCTGTGTTCCGGCACCGATTCCACGAATATCGCCCGCCCGCAGATCCTCCAAGAGCCGGTCGAAGATCTCCATCGCCTCCGCACGTCCGGTCCATTCGGCCTCACAGCGCAACAAGTACTTCTCGGTCACCATCTCTAAAATCGGTCCGACGTCCTGCGCCATCCCCCCATGCACCAGAATCAGACTGTCCTGCAGACGCCTGCGCGTCTCAACGCCCACCTCCTCCGTGGAGATGATCCGGTGGGATGGCAACAACCGCCCCCGGCTGATGCCGTATTCCGGATCCCCCTCAGAGGCAGACTCGCCCTGGATCAGCTTCATCCCGGGCCAGACCCCGCCCGAATCCTGCCATCCGCCACCCGAACCGCCCAACCATTCGCCTAGGATCGCGCGGGCAGCCACCAGACGACGCTCGCCCTCCGAGAGCGGGCCGGTCAGCTCCGCGGTCTGGGCTGTCGCACGCATGCAGACCGCGATCAGCGAGGCAAGCAGATTGGTGGAGACCGCCAGGCGCGAGCCCTTCGGTATCCCGCGGACACTCGAGACCAGCTCAATGCCATGCCCAGGACCGACCAGCCGTTCCAATAGATCGCTCAGCGGCTGGCAAGCACCTTCCATGCCCGGTGGGACCACACCGGAGGCGATTACCGCAGCCTTCAATAAGCCCAGGTAGTCCCGCGCGAAATCGAAGACCTCCCCCAGCTCAGTGATCTCCGCGGCCGCCTCCAAATCGAGGCTCGCCAGACGGAGCACCGGCCGGTCGATGACACGGAAAAAGGCCTCGATCGGCGGGCGCGGACCGGCGTCTACACCCCGGACCGCCAGGTCAATCGAGACGTTGAACACCCGCGCACCCTCCGGGAAGTCCATCCCCAGAAAAAAGATGTCACTCCAGCCGCTGTGCGAAAGGTCCATGCGCACCGGTGTCGCCTCACGTAGCATCGGAAAGAGTCCCGACTCCCTACAGACTTCAGTCATCAAGGGATGCACACGCAATGGGTGGTCCGCCGGATGCCCGGTCCGGAACATCCACTGGTTGCCACGCACCGACCGCACACTGTGGCGCACCTGGTCCGCCAAGGTCTGAAACCCGAGGCGGTAATACGCCTGGGCCAGAGCACTGCTGAGTCCGTCATTGAGGCCCACCCGCCCCTGTACCTCCAGGAAGAGGTCGATCGCCTCCTCAAACCGGCGCTTCAATAGATGCTCATAGCCCGCACTCGGCAGCTCCGCCGTCGTTCCCACTCCCGCCGTCTTCGGAAGGTGAAACCGGTGGATCGTGTAGAGAAAGAAGAGCGCGCGAACCCGGTCATACAAGTTGTCGCATCCACGCCGAAACCGGTCCAGGGACGCCGCCTGCTGGAGCAGTTCCGCCTGGGACAGCCCCCTGCAGATCGCATCCACCGGACGGTTGCGCATGGCCGGATCCGGACTGCAAATGACATCGATCAAAATGGACATGAAGCGCTCCTCAATCACTGGTTCCGGCAATCTCACGCAGCGCCAGGATCTCCAGCAGCCGCGTCAACACTTCATCCCGATCTTGACCGCTTAGGGCCAGAGCCAATTGGGCCGAGAGCAGGCCGTACTTGACCCCGAGATTGAACCGCTGCCAGTCCCGGATCTCCAGCGCGAGATACTGCTCTTGCACCGCAAGGAGACTGAGCGCATCGGCCAGCGTCACGCCCCCCTCGGGCCCGGCGGCGGACACCTGCTCGCGCAGGATCTCCATGACCGCAGGCGTCAAAACATGCATCCCAAAAAAGCAAAGGTAATAACCCGCGCGTAGGCCGGGGACGATCAGTTCCTGCTCGGCTTCCGTCGGTGTCGGTTTCTCACGCACCTTGTCAATGCGGTACAGGTTCTCGGCATTGAGGACCGGCCGCCCCGATACCGCGCCGAAATACGGCAGCAGATGCTCACGCGTGCGCTGAACCGCCGAGACGGAGCAGGCGCGCTCCTCCGCGACCCGAACCAGTTCCTGGACACAATCCCTCGCGGAGCGGCTCAAATAGATGTGATCGCCCAAGAGGTGCAGAAATGGATCTCGCTGAACAAACTCTTCAGCGCAACAGACCGCGTGGCCGTACCCCAACTGCTGCTCCTGGGGGAGGAACCGCAACCGCGACCGATACTCCCCCGCGATACGCGAATACCCGGGTTCGTCCTCCCGATTGATCACGATTCCGATCTCCTCAATCCCTGCGCGCAGCACCTCCTCGACGATGATCGTCAGAACGCTCTTCTCATGCCCGTCCCGATCGATCAGGTTCTGCAGCGGCAATAGGCGATGACGACTCCCCGCAGCGGTGATGACCGCCTTCTTGATCTTCATGCACACCCCCCATGAAATCAGCGCAACCTGAGCCAAAGCGAAAAAGCCTATATCGCCGAACCAAGGCCGGGATCAAAGGCAAAAGTGTCCCCACCCCGGTTCCGGGCCGGAAGCCTGATGCCCCTGGAGGGCATCAGGCGAGGTCAGAGGTCCGCAGCACGGCTTCGCGTGCTGCTGTCCGTGGCCTGGGACCCCGGACGAGGTCAGAGGTCCGCTGTGGGTGGGGTTTGGCGGTGGGCTAGTGGACGTTTAGCCTGCTGATGGGGGGGAAAGGTTCGAACCATGATTGATCGGTCATGGCCCCCTGGGAGCGCCGGCGCTCCCAGGAAATGCGCGGCACGCAAAGTCGCGCCGCGAGAAGGAGGTCCGCTTTAGGTTCCGGTGGCAATGTGGTTGAGGACGTTTGGTGCTGGGGTTCCGGCCCGGGTTGGTACCCGTTGCCTTCAATCACAAAAGCACACTCGCTGGATGAGGGAACGGAACCAAGCTGAGCCCGGAGCTCCAGACGAACATGGATCCATGTAGAACGGGAGTGGAAAGAAATCTCCGCCCCCTGCACCCACCGGTTTAATTACTTTTCCGGTGTTGCGGTTTCATGGGAGATTGCAGGCATGCAATTGTCGATAGTCATACCTGTATTCAACGAGGCGGCGACTCTTCCGCTGATCCTGGAACGGGTCCTTGGTGTGGGGCGGGAGCATGGCTGGGATTTGGAGATTGTCATGGTGGACGATGCCTCCACGGACGGCTCGGACTCCGTGATCGCGGAGCTGCAGGCGCGCCACCCCGAGATCGTGATCTGCCGGCAGGCACGGAACATGGGTAAGGGTGCCGCGCTGCGGAGCGGATTTGCACGCGCGACCGGCGCCGTCGTCGTTGTGCAGGATGCCGATCTGGAGTACAACCCGCGGGATATCCCCCGCTTGATTGAACCGATCCTGGCCGGAGAGGCCGACGTCGTATACGGCACGCGCTTTCAGGCCTATGGTCCGCGGCGGGTCCTCTACTATTGGCACGAGGTCGGTAATAAATTCCTGACGACACTCAGCAATATGCTGACCAATCTCAACCTGACCGATATGGAAGTCGGGTACAAAGCCTTCCGCAAGGAAGTCCTCGCCACGATCCAGATCGAAGAGGAGCGGTTTGGCGTGGAGCCGGAGCTCACAGCCAAGGTCGCCAGAGGCGGCTGGATCATCTACGAGGTCCCAATCTCCTATTGGGGCAGGACGTATGCCCAGGGCAAGAAGATCGGCTGGAAAGACGGTATTCACGCCCTCTATTGCCTCTTTAAATACAACCTGCGACCTAAGCGCAAAGGGAAAAGGCACGGGTAAGACTCTGGAAGTAGCGAGCGCCTGCCCCCAGCCCAAGGAAAAACACCAAGTCCCCCCGAACAAACCCGAATCGCGCAAGCCCAATCGTTCACGTTCACGAATGCGCGAAGAGGCAGACATACCGTAAGCGTCACGTGTTGACCATCTATCGGGAGAGGTTCTGTTGGGCATCCCACCTTTGGAATGGGCAGGAAGTACTGCGGGATGCCGCGCCGGTTCAAGCGCCTGATCAATGTGGTCGATTCCACAACGATTAAGCTTGTGGCAATTGCATGGATTGGGCCAAGCACCGCCGCAAGAAAGCAGCCGCCAAGTGCCGCATGAGGCTTGATCTTCAAACCTTTCTTCCTCGCTTTGCGGTGGTGAAAGCAGCCAGCACCAGTGACGCGACAGAAGCCC
>CALLYA010000355.1 GCA_937875495.1 uncultured Verrucomicrobiota bacterium | reverse complement strand
TGGTCGAAAACGCCACCGCGCCCTCTGCGGGAGGCTTTCCGGGTCCGGATGGGAAAGCGGATGCCTTTTCGGACGACCTCAAGCTAGACCGTCTCGGCTGTTGAGCAGGGAAATCGGAATCGAAATCGGAATCGGGGGAATGGCACACGCGAACCGCCTGTGGGGATGGCGGTATCAGCTGCCGACTTCCCAAATATGGATGAGGCAGTAGTAGATCCCGGCGAGGATGAACAGGACCCCGCACGCGTAGCGGATCCATCGTTCGGTCTCGGTCAATTTTTGGAATGCCTTACCGACTTTTGCGGCTGCGAAGGCGATGAGAACGGCGAACCCGATGACGGGCAGGGCGGTACCGATACCGAAGGCGGTCGGCAGGATCCAGGGCGAGCCTGCCTGTACGCAGATCGGGATCAGCCCACCGAAGAACAGGCCGGCTGAGATGGGGCAGAAGGAGAGAGCGAAGAGTATGCCCAGGGGAAAGGCCCACCCGATGCCACCGGATTCGACCTGCTTTTGAAGGTCTTTTCCACCCAGGGACCAGCTCAAGCCGGATCCGATCCAGCCGAGGAGGACCATTCCCAACAGGATCAGGATCGGTCCGAGCGCCTTGTTCATATAGGTCTGAAGCAACCTGGCGATGTCGCCGCTGATCAGGAGTCCGGCTGTGATGAGTCCTGCCAGACCTACATAGGCGGTGGTTCGGCCGAGGGTGTAGAGGAGGCCTGAGAGGAGGACCAATCGGGGCTGTCCGACACGTCTCCCTAGAAAGGAGATGGCGGCGATATTCGTGGCCATGGGGCATGGGCTGATGGCGGTCAGCAGACCGAGTGAGAGTGCGGATCCGACAGCGGTCCAGGCGAGGTCCGACATACTGCCTCCTTGATGGGCATGCGTTTGGGTGGGTCAGGACTGATCCAGGGCTGTTCGAATGGCGCTGCCGACGTGTTGATTGAACTCATCCGGTTTGTCGATGAGGTTCCAGACATCGTCGAGGCGTTTAAAATCGACTTCGCGACCGTTCTCGAATCTGGAAATCATGATGCAACTTGCGACGATGCCGTGGTTTTTGGCGAAGGCCTCGTCTTTTTGGAAGTTGTAGGTTTTCCACGCGAGCCGATCTTCCGCCAGCTGTGGAGAGAATTGGGTCTGCACCAATTGTTCCGCCATCGATTCGATCGTGTTACAGGTCACGCACCGGAAGGTGCCGTGGAGGTAGTAGACCACGACCTGGGCGGTCGTCTCTTGAGGCAATGTGCCGGCGGTGGGATCGGGAGAAATCGATTCCGATTGCCATTGCAGCTGACCGGTCTTCAACTGGCGTTGGGTGACGGTTTTACCGAGTTCAAAGCCGATGGAGACCAGGACAAAAGCGATGAGTGCGCTCTTGATGTGTTGTTTCCAGTTCATGATGGGACTGACTCAAACGGGCGGGATTTGTTCACTTAGGAGTGCACTCTCCGAGCTTGCACGCCTTCTGGATCTGTTCCGGCGAGAGCTGCATTTTGTCTTCGAGAGCCTTTTCGAAGGAGATTTGGGTGCCGGTTTCCATGGGGTTGGCTGCGAGCCACTGCTCCAGGTTTTCACGGTGGACGAAGAAGCCTTGATGGAAACACCCGGCGGAGCCCCAGGAGCCGTTCGGCTGTTGTTTCATCCCGAACCATGCCACGGCGGTGGATGGCTCCACGGAGGCGATCTTTCCGGCTATAGTGGTGACCCGCACCGGTTCTCCGGTGAGGGCATCGGGCTGGATCACTTCGAGGTCGAGGCCGGTGCGGGCGGCGATACCGAGGGCGCAATGGCAGCAGCATCCGTAGGTGTGGAGGCCGCCGGCTCGAACGGAGGCTGCGTCCTCGGGGTAGAGTGCACGGTCGCAGAAGCCGCACCGATGGGCGAGTTCCTTGGATTTCAGCAGTTCGTAGTCGAGCAGGAGTCCGCCGGAGAGCTGTTGTGCTTCGAGGGCGGCGGTCTTGGATTCAAAGGCGCGGATGTTGGGGCGGCCAGTGGTCGTGTCCAGGGTCACGATGTACCAGGCCGAAGTTGCCTCGACCAGTTCGCGGCTGGGGGTGGAGACCCGGGCGTTCGCCTCGGTCACGGCCGGGTCGCTGGTCAGGCAACTGAGCATGATGAAATAGCAATGCGGCGAGCAGATATGGACGTCGCCCTTATCGGTTTTGACCAGGACTTTGTGGTCGGGGGCAATGGTATGATCACAGAACTGACAGATCTGTTCAGGGCTGCGGGAATCGGATGCGGCGGGGCTCCTACGTTCGATGGTGGTAGATGGGTCTTGGAAGGAGAAGCCGAGTTCCTTCCATTTTGCGAGGATCGCCTCTTTCGACAGGAAGCCTTCGTGTCGCCAGAGCTCGGAGCCATCTGGCGCGAAGAAGATCTGGGTGGGGATGAGCTCGATCCCGTGCTTTTCTGCAATGGCAGTATTTGCCGGGACCCAGACATCGACGAACTCGACCTCGAATTGGCCTGTGTATTCCTGGGTGAGCGACTCCAGGATAGGCGCCATTTGTTTACAGGGAATGCACTGTTTCGAGCCGAGATCGAGGAGTTTGGGCAGGGCATCCGCGGCCTTGGCGGAGGCTGCAACCAGAATGGAAAGGCAGGCGAGGCCAGCAAGGAAGAAAAGTGTGGGTCTGGGTTTCATCTTCGGTCTCCGGTAACGTTTGATCGAGTGTGGGGGTGTGCGAGGGAAGGTGCCGAAACAACGGCCATTGCTATTGGGAAAGAGTGGATCCTTTGGCCGCTGTGCGCACGGATCGCGATCCATCGCGCCGTCAAAGGGGAATACTTGGCAAAATAGCCAAATAGATTTCGCGGTCAATCTAAAACGGTCCGAATCGGTTTGCGGTTGCCCTTCTCCCGGCTTTCTGGTCTTTTGGTGGGGATTCCGGGGCGTGCATCAGGGCGGCAGCTGTTGATAAGCCGCATTTGCAGACCGGAAGAGTGATCCGCCCACAATCCAACAACCCTGAATTCGAGGTTCCAATGAAGAGATACCGGTTTTTTAGCGTGCTCTGTGCCATCGGTCTCGTCTTTTCGATTCGAGTCGCGCCGGCGGTCCATGCCGCTGATACGGATGAAGCACCCATTGTGAAGGTCATGACCTACAACCTCCGCTATGCGACCACCGGCGATGGCGAACATTTCTGGGGGCACCGTCGGGGTGCCGCGGAGGCGGTCGTCAAGGAATATGCACCCGACCTGATGGGCATCCAGGAGGGCCTGCTCAGTCAGCTGCTCGATCTGGATAAGGTCCTGACCGACTACGACCGTGTTGGGGTGGACCGTTCCGGCAAGGGCACGGATGAGCACACGGTGGTGTACTATCGAAAGGATCGATTCGCGCTGTTGGAGACGGAGACGCTATGGCTGTCCGACACGCCCAAGGTGCCGGGGAGCAAGAGCTGGGGCAACAATCTCCCCCGGATCCTGACCTGGGCGCGGTTTCAGGAGAAATCCTCCGGCAACGAATTGGTCATGATCAACGTCCATCTCGACCACCAGAGCGAACCGGCACGGCAGGAGAGCATGAAGATGATCGTCGATCTGGTTCGGGAGCGATTTGCAGGGCAGTCGGTTGTGTTGACGGGCGACTTCAACAGCCCGGGCAGTACGGGGGCGGTTCACGCGATCGCGGTCTCGAAGGACGCTCCGGAGCAGCGCATTTTCTTAGACGCCTGGGAAGAGGCTGCGGTGAAGGAGGGACCAGAGGGTACGTTCCATGGATTTCGCGGGGTACCGGGGTCGGCCAGGATTGACTGGATCCTGGGCACGCCGCAGTTCACGCCGCTTCTGGCAAAGACCATTTCGGACCAATATGACGGGCACTGGCCGAGCGACCATTTTCCTGTGTTCGCGAAGTTTCGCTGGGCACCTGCGTCCAAGCCCTGATTGCACGCCCAGGTCCGCATCAAGCAAAGCGCCCTTCGGTCGATGACCGCAAGGGCGCTTTTTTTAGGGATTCGTTGATTGGGACCACGACAGGCACAGAGAGCGGAGGGAGGGCATCGTCAGGTTGAGGTCGTCCGAAAAGGAAGATGGCGAAGCAAGGTCGGGGGCGCTATCGGCCAGAACAGGGACCGATTTCGATTTCGATTTCGATTTCGATTTCGACACAGATCGTACAGATCGGACAGATCGGACGGATCGGACGGATCGGACGGATCGGACAGATCGGTACCATTGCTTGGGGGGCGACGACTGAAGGAGCGTGCCGTTTCGGACGGGCACTAGGTTGCTCAAATCAACGCAGATCCCGAGGGCTGTCGGGGGTGTTCACCCTCTTCCTGTGGCACGCATACCGCCTCCCTCTTTCCTATTTGAAATGCCGTCGATTCGTCGATAAAGTTTTGTTTGACCATTTCGGGGCGTTGGCCCTTTTTTTCTTGTTTTTTGGGAGGACACTCTCGCGATGGCGAGCAAACGATATATCTATTGGGCTGGCGCCTGTCTGGTTTGGATCGCGGGCGTGCATGCCGTGCGGAGCATGGAAGTGTCGGAATTGGATGACCAGATCTCCTGGTCGTTGGTTGCGGCGATCTCGGAGATCGAATCGGGGTATGACGCTTCGGCGATCGGAAGTCATGGTGAGCGGGGCTTGATGCAGATCAAGCGGGCGACATGGGATGCGGTCGCCCCGAAGGTATACGGTCGGCGCTTACCCTTTCAGAAGGCCTTTGAGCCTGCGGACAACCTGCGTGTAGGCAGGGCGTATCTGCATGAGCTCGCCTCATTCCTCTCGGAGCACAGTGAAGCTTGGAATGGCGATCCTCTGGAGCTGTTGATTGCGGCATACAACACCGGGCCGAGCCGGCTTCTTCAGGTTGGTTTTTCACTTGAGGAGTGCTCTCCGGCGACCCAGAGTTATGTGCGCCGGGTTCAGGCGGTCTTGAAGGAGATGCTCTACGAAGATCAGGCTTTTCTCAGCGAGTGATGCGAGCCCGGTAAGTCTCGACCCGGGTTGGACAAAGTTCCGGGGATGTGGAGAATAGACCGGCATGGGGAGAAACCTTCAATGCCAATAGGTCCGTTCTCGACGAGTGTCCAAGGGTCGTGTCCAGAGGGGCAAAGCGAGCGTCGCCACCGGGCTCCCGGGTGTAGGCTCCTGTTTTTGGCGCCGCAACCGTTCTTTGAGGTCCGCGGGACGCCGATCAACGTGCGACGAATGGTCGAAACCCTGGCGCAGGCGGGGTATGCGATCGACCTGGTGACCTATCCGGTTGGTGAGGACGTAGACATCCCAGGGGTGCGCATTCTTAGAGTGCCGGGCTGGCCGGGTCTGAGACAGATCCCTGTGGGACCCTCTCTGAGGAAGATCCCGCTCGATGGTTTGATGGCGTTGTACACATTTTTTCGCCTTCTGACCCGGCGTTATGCGGTTGTGCATGCGGTTGAAGAGGCGGCTCTGTTTTGTCCTTGGCTCCTCTGGATCCGCCGGGGAACGCGGTTTGTGTACGATATGGACTCCAGCCTGTCCGATCAGCTGCGCTATTCCGGGAATCTGAAGAATCGCCGACTACTTGCGATGGTGGAGGCCATGGAGCGAAGGGCTGTAAAGCGGGCGGACTTTGTCCTGACCGTCTGTTCCGCCCTGACGGAGTGGGTGCACCGGGAAGTGCCGGGAGCGCGGGTGGTCCAGATCGAAGACACCCCCATGGAGGAGCGGTTCGAGCCGGACGTCTCGGAAGCGGCTGAGCTGCGGTCGCAATGGGGAGGGGGAACGGGGGTGGTGCTCTCCGTCTACACCGGCAATTTGGAGACGTACCAGGGTGTGGAGCTTATGCTACGAGCGTTGGCGGATCTGATGGGGCGGCAGCAGGTCAAGGGGGCGGGGTGGGCGCATCGGTGTGTGGTTGTGGGTGGATCGGAACCTCAGATTGCGACGTTTCGGGGAATTGCGCAACGGCTTGGTTTGCGGGAGCCGGACGACATCATCTGGGCTGGGCGAATGCCTTTGACGCGGATGCCTGCGTGCCTGGCCGCGGCGGATATCCTTTTGTCCCCCCGGACCAAGGGGACGAACACGGCGCTGAAGGTTTACGGGTACATGCAATCGGGGCGGCCGATTTTGGCGACGGACCTGCCGACGCATCGGCAAGCGCTGGATGAATCAACGGCGCTGTTGGTTCCGGCGCAACCGCGTGCCTTTGCGACGGGATGGGCGCGATTGATCACGGATCAGCCTTTACGCGAACGGCTTGGCTCTGCAGCTGCCCAACGGGTGGAGGAATGTTACAGCTTGAAGCGCTTCCGTGGCCGCCTTTTGGAAGCTTACGCCTCGTTGGATTAGCGCCGCGTAGCACAAGTTCAGCGGGGCACGGTGGGGAAGTTCGATCCGCAGATTTTCGCAGATTTCCGCAGATTTCCGAAGATGCAGAAAGCGGGAACATCGGGGTCGGGGTCGGTATCGGAATCGGTATCGAGGGAACGTGCGATTCAGCGTGGAAGGTTCGCAGCCCAAATGTCCACCGGCCGGGGCCGGATAGGGAGGACTCGCGCAGAGGCGCAGAGGCGCAGAGGGGCACGGTGGGGAAGTTCGATCCGCAGATTTTCGCAGATTTCCGCAGATTTCCGAAGATGCAGAAAGCGGGAACATCGGGGTCGGGGTCGGTATCGGAATCGGTATCGAGGGAACGTGCGATTCAGCGTGGAAGGTTCGCAGCCCAAATGTCCACCGGCCGGGGCCGGATAGGGAGGACTCGCGCAGAGGCGCAGAGGCGCAGAGGGGGAACAGGCAGCCAGGGAATGTGAAACCGCTGACTTTCTTCGGTAACAGCTTTGTTCCGAAGGCGACAAATAACGGAAGACTGAGGGGCGCCTCCAGGCATTGGTTGGCGATCAGTCAGATCATGGAATGAATCGGTGTCGGCATTTCAGCTGTGAATTGCGACTGGCCCTTAGCACCGCATGACCTCGCGTCCATTCGATACCGATGCCGATACCGACCCCGATCTAGCTTCGCCATGGACCTTTTCGGACGGCCTCTAGCTCGGCCCAGAAACGTACACGTACACAGCGAAGCGGTACCCGTAACCGTACACGATGATGCGGCGAGTACGGGTGCGTGTACGTGTACGGGTACGTGTACGGGTACGTGTACGGGTACGTGTACGGGTAC
>CALLYA010000354.1 GCA_937875495.1 uncultured Verrucomicrobiota bacterium | reverse complement strand
CGCGTCCCCCCGTCCCCGCGCCTCTCACCCGCGGCGATGGTTTTCAATGATTGCAATCGGCAGGGCAAACGTCTATTCCTTGGCCCGGGGAATGGGCGAGTCCTGAAGGCAATCCTGCAGCAGAGGTCTCCCTGAATGTCGGAGAACCAGGTATGACGGAGCCATTGCACTGCCTGCTCATCGAGGACGACCTCGACGAAGCCAATCAGTTGATCCGTGAACTCTCACGTGGGGGATTCGCACCCATCATCGATCATCGCGTCGCCAACGCTGCCCAATACATTCAGGCCCTCCAAGCCTCCACGTGGGACGTCATCATCTCCGCTCATACCGCCCAGGAATTTTCCGCCGGCGAGGCCCTCCCGATCCTGGCCCGATCCGGACTCGATATCCCCTTCCTGGTCGTGTCCAACCGCGGATTCGAAGCCTCCGCCGTTGAACTCATGCGCGCGGGTGCTCACGACTACCTCGAGAAAGAGAGTCTTCAACGCCTCCCTGAGGCCGTCCGCAGGGAGATCAGAGAGGCTTGCATCCGGCGCGAACAACGCGAAACCCAAAACGCCCTGACCTATTCCCAAGGCCTGCTCGCACTCCAGAACCAGATCTCCCAGATCTTCCTGGTCTCCCGTCCCTTCGTCCTCGCCGCAGACCTGCTCTCCACCCTGGCGGACACCTTTCAATACCCCTTCGGCGCCTTCGCCTTTCTCGACAAGTTCGGCAATCTCATCCAGACCACCCGCGGTATCTCCCACGGTGAACCCACCATCGAGTCTCAGACCATCCCCAAACATTCGGTCCCCCCGGACTCGTGGGCCGGACGCCTCCTCAATGGGTACCCCCCCGGCGATGAATACCCCGCAGCCTATGGACTCCCCCGGATCCAGGCCTACGTCTGCGCCCCAATCGTGCATGCCAACGAAATCATCGGCTTCCTCCATTTGGGCCACACCGAAAAACATGCCTTCTCAGAAGAGGATCGAAGACGCCTGGAGGCGATCGCGAAATTCACCGCACCCATCCTCTATAACTACCTCAAGCGACAATGGGCTGAAGACGCCCTCGTGCAATACAACCGGGACCTCGAATCCGCACGGGAACGGCAGGAGCAAGGTGCGCGCGAACTCGAAAAAAGCATTCAACAACTCGCCGTCGAAAAGGAGCGCGCACTCTCCGCCACCAAGGCCAAGAACGAGTTCCTCGCGAACATGAGCCACGAGATCCGCACCCCCGTCAGCGCCATGATCGGGATGTCCGATCTGCTGTGGGATACCCAGTTGTCCGAAGATCAGGCCAAGTATGTTGAAATCCTGCGCGATAGCGGCCGTGCACTGCTTCGCCTCATCAACGACATCCTCGACTTCTCCAAAATAGAGGCCCGCAAACTGGAACTCTCCCTGGTCGAATTCGACCCCCGCGCCATGCTCGACGATACCCTGCAATTGCTCACCGTTCAGACCAGAGGCAAGGGGCTGAAGCTGGTCAATGCCTACCAAACCGGCATCCCCGCGCCCCTCCTCGGCGACCCCGGTCGATTGCGTCAGATCCTCTTCAACCTCGGCATCAATGCCATCAAATTTACAGAGCAGGGGCAAGTCACACTCCAGACCCAACTCCTCGAAGAGGATGCCGACCATTGCGTGCTTCTCTTTTCGGTCATCGATACCGGCATCGGAATCCCCCGGAAACAACAACCCGCCCTCTTCTCGCCCTTCACTCAACTCGACGGATCCGCCGCCAGAAAGTTCGGCGGGACAGGACTCGGACTCGCCATCTCGCGCCAATTGACCCATCTGATGCAGGGTGAGATCGGGGTCGAAAGTACCCCCGGAAGCGGTTCCCGATTCTGGTTTTCCGCCCGACTGCTCAAACCCAAAATCTCGCCGCAGACGACGCAACCGCCCAGACACGCAGCCATTCCGTCCCGGTCTCCTCGGACTGATCCCCCGCCCGCCGGCTCCAGCCCCTTCAAAATCCTTTTGGCCGAAGACAACAGGACCAATCAGATGGTCGCCCTCGCCATCCTCCGGAAGCTGAACCTCTCCGCCGATACCGTCGAAAACGGACAAGAGGCCCTGCTCGCACTGAAGCAGCATCCATACAACCTCATCCTCATGGATTGCCAAATGCCGGAAATGGACGGCCTGGAGGCGACCCGGCGGATTCGCAACGGCGCCGCCGGCAGACAGAACTCCGACATCCCCATCATCGCCTTAACCGCCCACGCCATGGCCGGCGACCGCGAGCTCTGCCTCGGTGCCGGAATGAACGACTACCTCACGAAACCGGTCAGTATCCAGTCCATTGCCGACGCCTTGCACCCCTGGTTGGACACAACTGACCGGCCTCCCCCCATCGGAAACTGATTCCCTATGGCAACACCCGATTCCGTCATCGTCTGGTTCCGGCGTGACCTGCGCCTGCACGACAACCCCGCCCTCCTCCATGCCGTCAAACTGCAACGCCCCATCACTCCACTCTTCATCTGGGACGAGGCCGGAACCACGGATGGGCCGACCGGAGCCGCCTCCCGCTGGTGGCTGCACCACAGCCTCCACGCCCTCGACCAGGCACTCCAAGTCCGCGGCAGCCGACTCGTTATTCAACAAGGCCCCCCGGCACAGACCCTGATCCAAGCTGCCGACAGGTTCAACGCCCAAACCGTGCTATGCAACCGCGTCGGTGAGCCGGATTGGGATCGCCTCGACCGCACCGTCGAAGCGGCACTCGGCCCAATCGGGGTCAGCCTGGTCCGCCTCGATATGGATGGCATCCTGGACCTGGATACGGTCCGGAACCAGTCCGGCAAACCGTATCAGATCTTCACTCCCTTCTGGAAAAACTTCCAAACGCTTGCCTCCCCATCCCCACCACTCCCTGCCCCCCAGGCCTTGCCCAGCACCGATTTCATACCAGCTGAGGCGAGCGCGGCGATCGAGGAGCTGAGCCTGCTCCCACGCCCTCGCTGGGATGCCGGCCTGGCCGCAAACTGGACGCCAGGCGAGGCATCCGCAAGGAAACAGCTCGAGCACTTCCTGGCTGACGCCCTCGACGAGTACCACCAGACCCGGGACACGCCTGCCCAACCAGGGACCTCCCGCCTGTCACCCCATCTGCACTTCGGGGAGATCAGCCCCCGCGAGGTCTGGGTCCGAGTTCAGAACGCTCCACCCTCACAGGGAATGCGCAGCTTTGCACGCCAGCTCGGTTGGCGGGAATTCAGCCGCTCCATCCTCCGGCAGCATCCCGAATCCCCCCTGCGCCCCCTGCGCCCGGAATTCGAAGGCTTCCCCTGGCGCACCGCGCCCGAGGCTCTGGCCGCCTGGCAACAAGGACAGACCGGTTACCCGATCGTGGACGCCGGAATGCGGGAACTATGGCAGACCGGCTGGATGCACAACCGCGTCCGGATGATCGTCGGATCGCTGCTGGTGAAACACATGCTCATCTCCTGGGCCGAGGGAGCGGCATGGTTCTGGGACACCCTGGTCGATGCCGATCTGGCCAACAACACCATGGGCTGGCAGTGGGTCGGCGGCTGCGGCGCCGACGCCGCACCCTATTTCCGTATCTTCAACCCGGTCACCCAAAGCCGTAAATTCGACCCTCAAGGACATTACATCCGTAGATGGATCCCGGAAATCGGAGAGCTGCCCAACGCCTTGATCCATTCCCCATGGGACGCACCCAGCGATGTCCTCGCCCAACACCAGGTCACCCTCGGCCGCGACTACCCCAACCCCATCGTAGATCTCGGCACCGGCCGACGCCGCGCACTCTTTGCCTTCGCGTCCCTCAAAAAAGACCGCTTCCAGGGCTTCGAATAACAACCCCGTAGGCCCGCGCGAGGTCAGAGGTCAAATCCGGAGCCGAGGAGCCTCCCGCAGAGGACGCAGAGAACGCGGTGGCGTTTTCGACCTGGCCACGCGGGGTGTGGAGGGTCAAGGCACTGATCCAGGCTTTTAGGGGGAGAAATTTGAGGAAATCCGGTTTCTGCAGAATAAGGCCATTGCAGAAAACAGCTCCGATGTATCGGCAATCCCCCATCCCAATATCCCCTGCGCCCTCTGCGCCCTCTGCGGGAGTCCTCCCCCATCCGGAGCCGTTCCAGCTTCCGGCCGCGAGGCAGGAGAATAGCTACACCACGGATTACACGGTGTATTGGAGGATCAAAGCCCTCAAAAAACCTCCAGTTCACCGTGCAACCGTGGTGGCCTTCGGTCGTTCGTCGCCTCCAAGAAAAACGCGGAGCCAACGAACGCACCAAAAGATCCCATTCGTACCTGTGGATGGTTCTTCGCAAACATTGCAACGGTACGAGGACCTGTGCGAGATCCTAGCAAGCTCGCCTAAGCAGAAACAATTGGACTTTAGTCTTACCCTTCAGGACTCTGCACGCGGTCCGTCTCAGATCGGGATTCCACCGTTGGCGGCAACCAGCATGGCCACGCGATAGGTGATCCAGGCCGCGATGTACGCCAGCAGCGACATGTACCCGAACTGGATCAGCGGCCATCGCCAGGCACCGGTCTCACGCAGCGTGACCACAAGCGTCGGTAAACACTGCATTGCCAGGATGTAAAAGACCAGGAGACTCAAGCTCGCCGGCCAGGTGAAGACCGGGCTGCCATCCTCCCATGTCGAGGTCCGCAAGGCGTCATAGAGCGAATCCTTCGACTCGCCCCCGCCATCCCCAACCCCATAGAGCACCGAGAGGGTCGAAACAATCACTTCCCGGGCCGCAAAGGAACTCACGATTCCAATCGAGATCTTCCAATCAAAACCAAGCGGACGCATCACCGGCTCGATCAGGCGCCCCATGCGCCCCGCCCAGGAAAACTCCAAGCTGCGCCGCTGCATGAAGACCGCCGCATCCCCATCCACCGCATCAGCTTCCCGCCGCGCGACCTCAGCTTCCAACGCCCTTCCCGCTACTTCCATTCCAGACGCCTCAACCCGTAGACGGGACGCCTCCATCCGAAGACCATCCAGGTGTGCATGGTCCGCGCCCGAGAGATCCCCTCGTTCCATCCGGGGAAAGGTCGCCATGGCCCACAACACCACCGAGATCACAAGGATCACCGTCCCCGCCTTACTGAGAAATACCAGCGCCCGGTCCAGGGTCATGATCCAGGCGGATCGTAGGCTGGGCATCCGGTAGGAGGGTAGTTCGATGACCAAAGGTTTGGTCTCCCCCTTCAAGAGCGTCTTCTTGAACACCAGCGCCATCAATAGCCCGACGCTGATGCCGATCACATACGCAGCGGCAAAGAGCCCCGCCGCCTTGAGCGGATTCCGGGGTACCAACAGCGCGATCACCATCGCATAGACCGGGACCCGCGCTGAACAACTCATCAGCGGCGCGATCATGATCGTCGCCAACCGGTCCCGCCGGTCCTCAATCACTCGCGTGGCAAGGATCGCGGGAACCGCACACGCATGCGCCGACAGGAGCGGTACAAAGGCCTTTCCCGGGAGTCCCACCCGGTGCATCAATCGGTCCATCACAAACGCCGCGCGCGCCAAGTACCCCGTGTCCTCCAAGAGGGAAAGGACAAAAAAGAGAATGCAGATCTGAGGCAGAAAGACCAGCATCCCGCCCACCCCGCCAAGAATGCCGTCCACCAAGAGACTCTGGAACAGGCCGGGGGGGACTACACGCCGTATTAGCGCTCCCGAATGCGCAAAAATGAGATCGATCCACCCCATCGGATACTGCGCGATCCAGAAAATCAGAACAAATGTGAGGAGCATGACCATTAAGAAGGCGACCACCCCCACCACCGGATGGGTCAGGATGTGGTCGATCGCCTCGGTCGTGCGACCGCGCGCCTGCTTAACCCTTGTACCACAACGATCAACAACCTGCTCCGCCCAGTTGTATCGAGCGGCGTACTGACACCCCTCGCACGCACCGCAGGCCATCAGCGACGAGGAGACCGCAGGGACCCGGGGCTCCGATAACATCCGGTCCATGCACCCGACCAACTCATCCATTCCCACTTCCGCCTTTGCAGAGACCGGGATGACCGGACACCCCAGCTGCTCCTCCAACATCGGCAGGTCGATCCGAATCCCCTCCCGCTGGACCGAATCCATCATGTTTAAGGCCACAATGACCGGCCGCTTCAACTCCAGGATCTGGCCGACCAGGAAGAGATTCCGCTCCAGGTTCGTGGCGTCGACCACCACCACAATGCAGTCGGGCTCAGGAATGCCTTCCACACACCCCTTCAATGCGTCGCGCGCCACCTTCTCCTCAGGTGTGACCGCGTCCAGGCTGTACAATCCCGGCAGGTCTATCAGTAGTGCCCGATGCCGCCCCGTCGAGAAGTGCGATTGCCGATGCTCGACCGTGGTGCCAGGGAAATTCGAGGTCTTCGCACGCAGGCCGGTCAGTACGTTGAATAGCGTCGTCTTGCCGGCATTCGGATTGCCGATCAGCGCGATGGTCAAACCGCCGACGGCCCCCGTCTTGAATCGCCTTCGGTCCTGGCATTCTCTCGAGTTTGGTGCTGGGAAAAAGGAGGGGGGAATCGGCATGCCATGTTCTTCCAGGAGAACGCTTGCGGCGTTTCCAAACAAATTCCGTCAAATGCAACCGGGTAAAGCGGCCGATAACGACATCGTCACGTCCGGGCAACACCCTCTTCTACGCAGGTGTCTGGGCGGACCTGAATACTTCGCGCCAGGCGGGCGGAGATCCCAAGGCGCGAGCCCAATACGCGGACAATGATCGGATCTCCCGCCTTGACCAACTGAACCCTGCGCCCCGAACAGAGCCCAAGCGATTTCAACCGCCCCGCAATATCGTCTGGGGCGAACAGGTCCGTGACGATCCCCACCTGCATTGGAGCAAGCTCCATTACGGAGAACTCCCGATGGGATTCCTCACTCGGCTCGGGTTCAAATTGACTGCTTGACGCTATCATGCTCCACCTGGATGAAACCTTCCCGCTCACCATTCAAACATTTCAAGGGCTTCGCCGAGTTTATCATGCCAAACGGACGCCCGCAAGGAGCGCAACCCTCTTTCCGCTGAAGGGGAAGAGGTCGTCCGAAAAGCAAGCCGCTCTGCCATCCGGAGAGCCTCCCGCAGAGGACGCGGTGGCGTTTTCGACCTAGCCATAGGGGTGGGTAAAGTCAATGCTCTGATCCCACCTTTGGGCCCCCGTCCCCGTCCCC
>CALLYA010000353.1 GCA_937875495.1 uncultured Verrucomicrobiota bacterium | reverse complement strand
CTATTGCCTGGAGGCAACGCATGAAGGAGCGTACCTTTTCGGACGACCTCTAGCTCGGGCCTGACCCTTTTCGTTCTGCTGAAACGGTATATCTAAAAACCCTCAAAAAAGTAGGGATCAGCGCACGGGCCCCACCCACCCCAATAACCAAGTCGAAAACGCCTTGGCGCCTCTGCGCCTCTGCGCGAGATTCTCCGGGTCCGGTGCGAACTCGCTCGGATTGCTAATCCAACCAGGATGCTGGAATCATACGGTCATGCATGCTCAAGGCAACAACGGTCCCCCCCAAGGCGTTATTCGCGTTCGCAACGCCAGACAACACAATCTCCAAGGATTGAACCTCGACATCCCGCTGGAACAGATCACCGTCGTCACAGGATTGAGCGGAGCGGGAAAATCGAGTCTGGTCTTCGACACGATCTATGCCGAGGGCCAACGGCGCTACGTCGAGACCTTCAGCTCCTATGCGCGCCAGTTTCTGGACCGTATGGACAAGCCACTGGTGGATGCGGTCGAGGGGATTCCCCCCGCGATCGCGATCGAACAGCGAAACTCGGTTCGAACCAGCCGCTCCACCGTGGGGACCATGACCGAGATCGCGGACTTCATGAAGCTGTATATGCCGCACGTCGCACGGTTGTTCTGCGACGGATGCGGCCGAGAGGTCCGCCATGACACACCTTCGTCGGTCTGGGCTGAGCTGCGATCGAGTTGCACGGAGGGTGAACCGCTTCTGGTCTCCTTCGAAATCCCGCGTCCCCCGACCATGTCGTGGGAAGAACTCGCTCAAGGCCTCATCCAACAAGGCTTCCTGCGTGTTTGGTCCGCCGGAGCGGTCCTTCGTCTCGATGACCTCGCCTCCTGGCCGAAGGCGAGCAAGTCGAAAATAACGAAGGCAGATACGGTCGAAGTGATCCAGGACCGTCTCTCCGTCGAGACCGCGGCCCAAGAGCGCTTCGTGGAGGCCGCGGAGGCCGCCTTCCGCCTCGGTCATGGGGTCCTCACACTCCGCTTCCCCAATCGTGGGCCCAAGGCCAAGCCCAGGCGATTTTCCACCGATTGGGCCTGTGCCGATTGCGCGCGCACCTTTATGCAACCGAGCCAAGGGCTCTTTTCCTTCAACAACCCCCTCGGTGCCTGTCCCGTCTGCAAAGGCTTCGGCAGGACCGTCGAGATCGATCCGGACCTCGTCGTGCCCGACCCGCGGCTCAGTCTCAAGCAGGGCGCGATCCGCCCCTGGCAAAGCGGGATCAGCCACGAGTGCCAGCTCGACCTGCTCGCCCACTGCAAGGCCCACGCGATCCCGGTCGATCGCCCGTTCAACCAGCTCTCCGAAGCGCATCGCAGGGAGGTGATGGAGGGTGGGCGTGGATTCTACGGGGTAACCGGCTTCTTCGACTACCTCCAGAGCAAGGCGTATAAACTGCACGTGCGGGTGGCCCTATCCCGATATCGATCCTACCGCGAATGCACCGCTTGTGGCGGCTCACGCCTGCGTCCGGAGGCAAGCCTCTTTCGCCTGGGCGACAAGACCCTGCCGGAGATCTTTCGCCTACCGGTTCGGCACTCCCTGGAGTTTATGGAGGCCCAAGCCGGGCTCGCCCTCGATGATGCCAGCGTCCTTCTCCATCGCGAGATTGTCCGCAGGCTGCGCTACCTGGTCGATGTCGGCCTCGGATACCTCACGCTCGACCGCACCTCACGCACACTCTCGGGCGGTGAATTGCAACGGGTCAATCTGACCTCCTGTCTCGGGACCTCGTTGGTCAACACACTCTTCGTGCTGGATGAGCCGAGCATCGGCATGCACCCCGCCGATCTGCATCGCGTGGACCGGGTCATGCGTAAACTCCGCGATCAGGGGAACACCCTCCTTTTGGTCGAGCACGACGAATCGATCATCCGCGGTGCGGACCACGTCATCGATCTTGGCCCCGGTCGCGGTATCACCGGGGGAAAGGCGGTCTTTCAAGGCACGCCCAAGGCCTTGGAACAGGATCGAGACTCCCTGACCGGGGCCTTTCTGCGTGGGGAGCGCAAGATCCCTGTCCCCTCGCGGCGTCGGCTGAGTAAGGGACTGGGACTGCGCGTGTTGGGGGCACGCGGCAACAACCTTCAGGGGGTGGACATCACATTTCCCAAGGGCACACTCTCTTGCCTGACCGGCGTGAGCGGCTCGGGGAAAAGCACGTTGCTGGAGGCGACGATCTGGCGTGGATTGCAACGCCTGCAGGGGGAAATGGTGGAGTCCCCTGCGGCGTGTGACGCGATCGAAGGCTGGGAGCAGTTTGACGCAATCGAGCTTGTCGACCAATCCCCCATTGTCCGCACGCCACGCTCCAATCCAGCCATCTTTCTGGGGATCTACGACTCCATCCGCACGCTCTTTGCTGCCACGGACGCCGCGCAATCGCGCGGCCTGACCGGGGCGGCCTTCAGCTTCAACAGTGGTACAGGCCGATGCGACCGATGCCGCGGGGCCGGGTTTGAAAAGGTCGACATGCAGTTCCTGTCGGACGTCTTCGTGACCTGTCCCGAGTGTGAAGGCCGGCGCTTTAAGCAGGAAGTGCTTCAGGTGCGATGGCGGGACAAGAGCATCGATGAGGTGCTCCAATGCACGGTCACAGAAGCAATCCAGCATTTCAAAGGCGAGAGGTCCGTCACCAACCACCTGCGGATGCTGGAAGAGGTCGGTCTCGGCTACCTCCCCATTGGACAGCCATTGAACACCCTCTCCGGTGGGGAAGCCCAACGCCTCAAATTGCTCGGACAGCTGAAGCGTTTGAACTCCGGACGATCGCGTTCCTCTCTCATCCTTTTGGATGAGCCGACCACCGGTCTCCATCTCGAAGACGTGCGGCTCCTGTTGCTTCTACTTCACCGCCTGGTCGATGCGGGCAACACCCTGATCGTGGTGGAGCATCACCTGGATGTGCTTGCCAATGCCGACTTTATTATCGATCTCGGCCCCGGCGCAGGCGACCAGGGCGGACGCATTGTGACACGTGGCACACCCGAAGAGGTGGCCGCCGCTCCCCTCTCAATCACGGGGCGCTATCTCGCCGAGCATCTGGCCGCACGGGACCGCATGCCCGGTTCCGCGACCGCACCGGCAGTCTGTCTCGCGGAATCGACGGCCAGCGCGGTCTACAACACCGCCGAGCCGGCCGCTTCGAAACCACCGCACATCCGCATCCTCGGTGCACGAGAGCACAACCTCAAAAATCTCAACGTCGACATCCCCCGCGACGCGTTCGTCGTCGTAACCGGCGTGAGCGGGTCCGGAAAATCGACGCTCGCGTTCGATGTCCTCTTCGCCGAAGGCCAACGCAGGTTCCTCGACAGTATGTCGGCCTATGTCCGCCAATACGTCCAACAGATGACCCGTGCGGATGTGGATCTCGTCGAGGGGATCCCCCCGACCGTCGCGATCGAGCAGAGGGTGACCCGAGGCGGTCGGAAATCGACCGTTGGGACCGTCTCCGAAATCCTGCACTACTTCCGTTTGATGTATGCCCGGATCGGGCTGCAACACTGCCCCGATTGCATGATCCCCGTCGCCTCGATTACCCAAGGTGAGCTTGCGGCCCGTCTCCGCCAAGACTGTGCCAAGGGACCTGTCGAGCTCCTTGCCCCGCTGGTTCGTGGTCGCAAGGGCATCTACAAAGACCTTGCAGAATGGGCCCACAAGAAGGGCTTCCAGGAATTGCGCGTCGACGGGAAGCGCTGTCCCACGAAGCCGTTTCCCAAGCTCGATCGTTACCGGACCCACTCGCTGGATCTGGTCCTCGGTCACATCCGCGCCCCCATGGGGCCCGCGGAAGAGGCGATCGTGGAGCAGGCCCTCGACTTCGGTCAGGGAACCGTGATTACGGTCAGTGCCCGCGGAGAGGAACGGATCCACAACCTCTCCCGCTCATGCCCCGGCTGCGGACGCGCCTTCGAGGAGCCGGATCCCCTCCAGTTCTCGTTCAACAGTCCGCGCGGATGGTGCCCGGATTGCAGAGGCTATGGAGTCCTTTTCCCCGCCCTACTGGAGAAGGACGACCTGGAGGATGTACACCTCGATCGCACCCCGGACCCCGATAAGGAAACGGTTTGCACCACCTGCGGGGGGGCGCGCCTGAAACCAGAGAGCAGAAGTTGTCATATCGACGGACTCTCCATCGTCGATTTGTCCGCCACTCCGCTTCACCGCTTACCCGAGCTGCTCGCCTCTATACAGAAGGGCTGGGACTCGCGCACCCGCCAAATCGCGGAGCCGCTGATTCAGGCGGTCACCGAACGTATGGCCTTCCTCGAGGAGGTCGGGCTCTCCTATCTGACCCTGGATCGCTCGGCCGACACCCTCTCCGGCGGGGAAGGTCAACGCATTCGCCTGGCTGCACAGCTCGGTTCCAATCTCCAGGGTGTACTCTACGTCCTGGACGAGCCAACCATCGGCCTCCATCCGCACGACAATGAGCGTCTCCTCGACATCCTGCGAAAGCTCCAAAGCCGTGGAAATTCACTGCTTGTGGTTGAGCACGACGAGGATACGATGCGTCAGGCTGACACCATTCTCGACCTGGGCCCCTTCGCCGGAGAGCACGGCGGCACCATCGTGGCTCAGGGCAATGCAGAGCAACTCACGGCAACGCCCGCTTCCATTACAGGCCGCCACCTGCTTCACCCGATGCGCCATCCCCTCAGGGGCCGGCGTCGCGGCCTGCAAGGCGGTGCTGTCCTTCAGATCCGCGGGGCATGCCTACACAACCTGAAGGATCTGGATTGCGACTTTCCCATCGGCCGGTTGTCGGCCGTGACCGGGGTCAGCGGTTCCGGAAAGTCCACCCTCATCCGTGGCGTCCTGAAGGAGCAGCTCAAACGACTGGCTGCAGGACTGGATCCGGATCCTGAACTCTGCGCCTCGATGGAGGGCTGGGAGGAGATCGATGCGGTCTACGAGGTCGATCAGACGCCCGTCGGCAAGACACCGCGCTCCACACCGGCTACGTATGTAAAGGCATGGGACGGAATTCGCTCGCTCTTCGCCCAAACCACCACGGCCCGTGTTCGTGGGTACGATGCGAGCCGGTTTTCCTTCAACAATGCCTCCGGCCAGTGTCCGGAGTGCAAGGGTCAGGGCATACTCAAGATCGAAATGAATTTCCTGCCCGATATGCATGTCCATTGCGAGGCCTGCAAAGGTCGGCGCTTCACCGATGAGACGCAGGAGGTGCTCCTTCGGGGTAAATCCATCTCGGATTGTCTGGAGATGACCATCTCCGAGGCCGAGGAGTTTTTCCGGTTCCATCCCAAGATCCATCGCTCCCTCAAATACCTCGAAGAAACGGGACTGGGATACCTCCGCCTGGGTCAGCCGACCCCGACCCTGAGCGGTGGAGAGGCACAACGCCTCAAGCTGGTCAAGGAACTGGCGCGCTCCTCTCAAGACCGAAAGCTCTTTCTGCTCGAGGAACCGAGCATCGGCCTCCATATGGAAGACATTCAAAAGCTGATCGAGGTCCTGCATCAGCTGGTCGATCGCGGACATACCGTGGTCATCATCGAGCACAACATGGACTTGGTTGCAGAGGCGGACTATGTCCTCGACATCGGTCCGGGCGGCGGCACGAACGGCGGTCGGATCATGACCCGCGGCACGCCGGAGCAGGTCGCCCGCCGTAAGCGTTCCGTCACGGCGCCCTTCCTCAAAAAGACCCTTGACCGATCATGAACATGCAGGGTGAATCTCCTCGAAAGGGAGCGGCTCGGATGGAATTGTGCCTCGGAAAAGTTGCCGGAGCGGGGGAAGCACACGAAAGAACAGGCATGAAGAAGAAATGGCCGAAAATCGCACGCTGGGGGGTCAGCCTCCTCTTCTTGGTGTTTCTTTTCGGTACCATCCAGAAGGGCGAGTTCCTGCACCTATTCGAGGATATGCGCCCCCAATTTGTCCTCGCCTCCTTCGGCATCAGCGCCCTGATGATTCTGACCAGTTGCGCCAAGTGGCAATTGCTGCTGGACCTGCAGGGCATTCACTTGTCCTTTGCCTATCTCTTGAAGATTTACCTGATCGGGTACTACTTCTCGAACCTGCTGCCCTCCGCCGTGGGTGGAGATGTCGTACGGTCGTATTACACCGGCGCAAAGGCCGGCTGCCAGACGCGGGCGGCCGTGGCGGTTTTCCTCGAACGTTTTACAGGCATCCTCTTTTTGCTGATCCTCGCAGCAGCAGCCCCCCTTTTCGAGTTCCGGCTGTATCGTCATCCTGCTGTCCTTCTGCCGGCGCTGATCTCGATCGGGATCCTCCTCGCTCTGGCCGGCCTGTGGTGGTTCGGCATGTCCCGTATATTGGCGTTCCTGGGACGATTCAAAGAATTTTCGAGACTGGGCTGGATCGGCCGCTCACCACTTTGCCAACGCCTGACCAAGGTCGTTGTTGGATTCCACAGACGCCTCAGTCTCGCCTCGCAGGCCTTGCGGACGGACCGCAAGCGGTTTGCTGTAGTCTTTCTGCTGACCGCCCTTTTCTACGGACTGACCTGGCTCAACGTGTATAGTGCGTTTCTGGTCTTTGGCGATCCCCCGGGGTTCACCTCCATGTGTGCAGTGATCCCGGCCATCATGCTCGTGTTCCTGTTGCCGATATCGGCAGGGAACATCGGCCTCGCGGAGGGGGCGTATGTCTATTATTTCCGAATGCTGGGGATCCACCCTGAGATCAGCCTCGCCATGAGTCTGTTCATCCGCTTCAAGCTCATCGTCATCGGCGTGGTAGGATTCCTGTTGTACATGCGCGGCGAAGGTATGGGGTGTCCCGCCACCGAAGGACTCACTGTTGCCGCGAAATAGGCATCCATCGCCCCCTTTGTCCCTGCCGCAGAGGCAGTTCCCAGCAGCGTTGCAGCCATTGGACCTCGCCCCCCGGGAGGGCGAGGAAGCTGCAGACAAGTCGGGCGGCTCCCTTCTGATCGTCGGCATCCGATGCCTCCAACCGGGACCATACCCCGCTGCAGATCCTGGAAATCTCCCCCAGCGCGCCCCCGCGAACAGGCCCGTCGTAATCCAGGTATTCAAGCCGGTGATCCTGAATCCGAACCGCGGGGCATCCCCATTGGGCCAAATGCGAAAACGGGATCGGGGAAGCGTGCCACGTCCAGAGCCGCTCCCCGGCCTGTAGCATCAGGTCCCAATGTTGTCCACCCTCCGGCAGACGATGCAAGGAGAGAACAAAGGGCTGCCATGAATCCGGAGAGGGTACGTCCGAGGGATTGAATTCGTGCATGTTCGACCTGCCCTTGCGGTTGTGGTAAGATACGACCTCTCTACCGCGTTCTACCCGTAGCAAACCCAATTTGAATCGTGAGAAAAGACCGTGATTTTCAGACGAACCAAATCAAAGGGTCCCGATAGTGAACTCACCTGCAGTGCCTGTCGCAACTCCTTCGATATCAGTAACTCTCCTCCGCTGAATTTCACCCGTTGTCCACACTGCGGGGAAATGACCTTTGTCCCGCGTTGGATTGACCAATACAGGATCTTTGCCCCCATCGGAGCAGGTGGGATGGCAGCGGTCTACCGGGCCGAGGACACGGAGAGCGGGGAGGAAGTCGCGGTCAAGATCCTGAATCCGGTGGAACACCCGAGCGAGGCGGATCAGACCGAGTTCGTCCATGAAGCGGCGGTAGGCGAGCTCTTTGATCACCCACACCTGGTCAAGGTTTACACACATGGGGTTGATTCGGGCACTCCCTATATGGTCATGGAGTTGGTCGAGGGACAGAGACTGGACCAGCGTATGGAAGCCGTCGGCAAGATGTCCGAGGCCATGACCCTTGAGATCGCCTACCAATCGGCATTGGGCCTTCAGGAGATGCACCGACAGGGCATGGTCCATGCCGACATCAAGCCGAAGAACATCCTGATTTCCGACGACGGGGTGGTCAAGGTCTTCGATTTCGGCCTGGCCCGAAGCATCTCCAGGAATGGCGCACCCGACGGAGACATGCCCGAGGAGATCGTGGGCACTCCGTGGTATCTCCCACCGGAGCGAATCGAACATCAGCCGGAAGATGAGCGATCCGATCAATACAGTCTTGGTGCGACCATGTTCCACATGCTCGCCGGCCGCCCGCCGATCGAAGAAGGGACGGCGGGGGAAGTCGCTCTGAAGCAGGCACGCCAGCCGCTTCTCACGATCAAGGCATACGTCAAGGGGATCAGCCAGCCCACTGGCGATCTCGTCACCCGGATGCTGAAAAAAGAGCCGGGAAAGCGATTCGCCAGCGATGCCGAACTGATCGCGGCCTTGAAAGCCGCACGTGAGCACGTGGGCCAATCGGTCGATTTATCCCGTTCTCAACGTCGTGCCCCCTCCAAAAAAAGGAGAGGATGGATGCGCGGTTGGCGCAAGTAACCTTGTTGGAGCCTCAACACCCACCCGCCGGATGACAACCATGTTCAAACCTTTGATTCTGAAGCATCTCGTATGGTTTGGCCTCTCCTTGTGGTTCGGACTCGGTGTCGTGCATGCCGTCGACCGTGACATACCGGACCTTCTGCTCCAAAGGATCGAAGCGATTCGGATGGAAATGCGGGAATCAGACTTTCGCACGCATCCCGCGCAACTGCGCAACCTCCAAATCCGAGCGGATTTGCTACAGCAGCGCTTGGCGAACGTTCAACAGCCGGATGAAGAAGGTACGGAACAGGCGCTGGAGATTCTGCGGCGGGAATGGCTGAAATCCGCCCGCGCATTGGCACGTGAGCCGCTCCGGACCGGGGTGGAGGTCCCTGATTCGGTCCAGAATCTCTTGGCCCCCATTGAAGTAGAGGCCGATTGGTCACGCGACGAGGAGCCGTTCGGACTCCGCCTGAAACTCAAGGCAAGGCCATCCAGCCCATTTGCGGATCTCAATTGGAGCTGCCGGGTGGAAGTCCCGGAGCCATGGATTTTGTCCGAGCCGCAATCAGGGCCGGTAGGATTGGACGCGGAAGCCGAGCAGAGGTGGAATTATCAACTTCGATTGCCCGAGACCGCACTGATGCAACGACGTGCGATAGAGGCCTCCGTCCGACTCTCCTTTTACCAAGAAGGAGATGCCTCTCGCCCCCTGTGGAGCCGTCGAATCGCAAGGGTCTTCGGAGATGCCTCCATTCCCTGCTGGCGCATCCGCATGTTCAAACAGACGCCGGAGAAACTCCTCCGGACTCCGTCAGACTTGCGTGCGCTGGTTGAGACCTCCTTCCAAGGGCCCCCTCAGGGAGTCCTTAGCGGCGAAGACCTCATCGATCGAGTGGTCCGCGCAGACCCCCCAACCTCCTTCGATATCGACCCATTTCTGGTCTCCTGCGAGGGACGCCTCGAAGGTGCATGCGAGCAGGTGTGGGCAACCACCCATTTCTCCAGCCCTGCACATGTTCCACAAGCGATCCTCACCCTGACGGCATCCCAGCCGGCAGAGGTTTGGCTCGACCGAGGCCCGTTGGATTCGGTCGATTGGCATGCCCTGTCCGCCCCCGATTGGGATCAGCCGCTGCATCGCGCCGAGATCCGGATGGCGCTGGTCCCGGGTGACCATCGGCTGGATCTCCTGGTCCAGGGTACCTCAGAACACCCATCGACCATCTTCAGCGCCCAATGGACCTCACCCAACGGAGATCCATTGATCCTGACCTACCCGTCCGATCAATGAGAGCAACCAGATCCGCCAAGCCCTCACCCCTCCGCGGGGGAGGCGTGTGCGAAATCAAAGCTGATTGAAACCGTAGGCGGCCATCCAACCGTGATGTCGAGCTTGAATCCCTTGGCATCAACCTCTTCGCATACTTGCTTAGAGAGTTCGATCAGCTCTTTGAGCGTGCCCTGCATATGCTCCTTCGTCCCGGATAGCATGGCAGAATTCAAATCCAATCCGCTCCCTTTGAACTCGGTCACTTCCTTCTGAAAGTCCTCCATGGCGTGATAAAATTTGTCCAGCGGACTCTTCAGGGCCTCGTTTTTGCTCGGTGACCGAAGGGGAATGGTAATCGCCCCTTCACATGAGGGACACTCGCACCGCATTCCAGCGGCACTCGACTCCACTTCAATCTCCTGACCACAATGCTGGCACGAAAACACGATGGTGGCAGTCTTGCTCATAGAGATAATCCTCCCGTTTGGGAGTAGCTATATATCCCCACCCAATTGAGTGTCGAGTAAAATAGAGATCCGGATCCGCAAAAGCCGAAAAGTTCCAATCGGGGTCGGTATCGGTATCGGTATCGATGGGGGCCTTCGGTCCGGATGGGGAGGTCTCCCGCAGAGATCGCAGAGGGGGTATTGGGAGGGGGGGAAGCGAGTAAGAGTACGAGTATGGGGTCGAAATCGAAATCGCTATCGCTATCGGTATCGATGAAAAGCCCGCGCCGGTCTGGGATGTCCCTGCCCAAACGCCCACTTCATCTCGGTATCGGTATCGGTATCGGTATCGGTATCGATGGGGGCCTTCGGGCCGGATGGGGAGGTCTCCCGCAGAGATCGCAGAGGGGGTGTTGGGAGGAGGGGGAAGCGAGTACGAGTACGGGGTCGAAATCGAAATCAAAATCGCTATCGCTATCGCTATCGGTATCGATGAAAAGCCCGCGCCGGCCTGGGATGTCCCTACCCAAACGCCCACTTCATCTCCCCCCAAACCCTCGATTGCCCACAGCCACAGCTGTCCTCCGAGCCGGTCAGTTTGGATCCGCAAAAGCCGAAAAGTTCCAATCGGGGTCGGTATCGGTATCGATGGGGGCCTTCGGGCCGGATGGGGAGGTCTCCCGAAAAGAGCGCAGAGGGGGTGTTGGGAGGAGGGGGAAGCGAGTAAGAGTACGAGTACGGGGTCGAAATCGAAATCGCTATCGCTATCGGTATCGATGAAAAGCCCGCGCCGGCCTGGGATGCACATCCCCACCCCTCCAGCCCCTCGATTGCTCACACAACCACAGCCACAGCGGACCTCCGGCCACCGGCCTGAAGCCGCGCCTTCATCATTTATAGGCTTCATCGAAGGCGTTATTGAACAGGTCTGCGATCGCCTGGACAGCGGGTTGCGCGTCGTGCCCGCGCGCCCAGATCTGCATCTCGGTCCCCTGAAATGCGCAGAGTGTAATGAGTCCCATAATGCTTCGTGCGTTGACCCTGCCTTCTGCGGATGAGATTTCAATTTCGCAGTCGAACTTCTTTGCCGTTTGGGCGATCAAGGCGGAGGGACGGGCATGAAGACCGTTCTCGTTCAGGACGCGGACCTTGGCAGTGGCGATGGTGTTGGGTGAGGTCATAGCCGTGCGGGAAGTAGGTTTCTTTCAGGCACACTCAAGAATTCTTTGCGCAAGTTCCTGAGCACATGGGAGAATAGCTATAGCTGGGTTGCCGCTGCATGCCCAAAGGATTGATCAGGTGTCCACTCTATATTTTGTTTTTACAGGATTGGGAGGTTACATAAGGATCCAGAATCAAACAAGCAACTTCACGCGGCCCCTCCCAGGAGAATTCGAATGGATACAGGCAATGCCCCCGTGTTCCGCAGGATCATACTCAAGTTGAGCGGTGAGGCACTCCAGAGCGCAGAACACCAGATTGATCCGGAGAGGATCGACGGCCTCGCCAAAGAGCTTGCCCCCCTGGTTCAGGAGGGTGTTCAGATCGGGATCGTGATCGGAGCAGGCAACATCTTTCGGGGCAACAGCGGCAGCGCACGCGGAATCGAGCGTTCCACCGCCGATTATATGGGCATGCTCGCCACCGTGATCAACGCGCTCGCCCTCCAACAGGGGCTTGAGAGAAACGGGGTCACGACACGCGTCCTTACGGCGATTGAAATGCGCGAGGTCGCCGAGCCGTTCATCCGCCGCCGCGCCCTGAGACATATGGAGAAGAATCGTGTGGTGATCTTCGCCGCCGGTACAGGCAATCCCTTTTTCACGACCGATACCGCCGCGGCGCTTCGCGCCAGTGAGCTCGGTGCGCAGGCCCTGTTCAAGGCGACCAAGGTGGACGGCATCTACAGCACCGACCCCATCAAAGATCCTTCGGCAAAGCTGTATCGCACCGTCTCCTTCCAATTCTGCTTGGAAAAGGAGATCAAGGTCATGGACACTGCGGCTTTCGCCATGTGCAAAGAGAACAAGATCCCGATCATGGTGTACAATATGAATCGGGATGGCGCACTTTTGGCCGCCGTACATGGGAATCAGATCGGGACCTTGGTCACCCTTCAGAACAACGACCCGGAAATTGCCTGAAATCAACCTGTACAAAGGAGAGTCAACATGTCTGATGCCCCTACGACAGTCGAGGAAATACTCTTTTCCTGCGAGGAGCGTATGGATAAATCCGCGGAATTCCTGCAGCACGAGTTCCAACGGATCAGGACAGGAAAGGCCTCCCCGGCATTGGTGGAGGGGATCATGGTCAACTATCATGGAACGCCGACCAGGATCAGGGATCTTGCTGGAATTACAACCCCGGAACCGCGCCTCATCACGATTCAGCCCTGGGATCCTTCCGCCATCGCAGAAATCGTAAAGGCGATCCAGGCTTCCAATCTCGGCATATCCCCCGCCAGTGACGGTCGGGTCGTGCGCCTGGTCCTTCCTGAGTTGAACGAGGAACGGCGAAAAGAACTCGATAAGATGGTCAAAAAAATGGCCGAAGACGCACGGGTAGCTGTTCGCAACATTCGTCGCGAGGCCAACGATCAGGTCAAGGCACTCCAAAAGTCCGGTGTAATCAGCGAAGACGCCCAGAAGCAGGCCCTTGCCGATATCCAACAGCTGACTGACAAAGGGATTCAAAACATCGATACGCACCTGAAGAGCAAAGAGGACGAGATCATGACGATCTGATCCAGTGCGAATTGATACGATCGCGATCTGGAAGCGCCCTGCCCTACACATGGGTCACCCACCGACTTCCGAACCCAACGATGAAAGGCGCGTGCGAATTCGAATCGCACGCGCCTTTTCAGTTTCTCGACACGCAATCATCTAAGGAGAGGTCGTTCGATCAGCGATCCGCTTTCCCCCATCCGGATCCGGAGAGCCTCCCGCAGAGGACGCGGTGGCGTTTTCGACCTGGCCAGGGGAGTGGGTAGGGTCCATGCTCTGATCCCTAGCTTGAGGTCGTTCGAAAAGGTAGCCGCTTTCTCAACCTGACCTCCCCATCCGGACCCGGAAAGCCTCCCGCAGAGGGCGCGGT
>CALLYA010000352.1 GCA_937875495.1 uncultured Verrucomicrobiota bacterium | reverse complement strand
TCGGAATCGGGATCGGAATCGATTCCTGTTCTGGTTGGCACCTGGCCCTCATGGAATGCTCAAACTTCACTGCCGAGTTGGGTCAGAACCGCAACAGCGTTACCCGGTTTCTCTGTCCGAATCCCATCCCGCGGTCTTACGATACCGATACCGATAGCGACCCCGACCCCGATCTAGCTTCGCCATGGACCTTTTCGGACGGCCTCTAGCCCGGCCCAGAAACGTAAACGTACACAGCGAAGCGGTACACGTTCACGTACACGATGATGCAGCGAGTACGAGAACGAGTAGGAGTAGGAGGAAGGCCAGGCCTGCTAAAACGGTATAACTAAAAGAATCCCCCCGAAAATGTTGGAGGCAGAGCATGAAAACTATCCACTCCGATAGGCAGGTCGAAAACGCCACCGCGCCTCTGCGCCTCTGCGCGAGACTCTCCGGATGGGAATGTGGAAAGCGGCTGACCTTTTCGGATGCCCCCTTGCTATCGAAACGAGCATATGCTCAATTATGCCTCGGTGGAGGGTAGCTATGACACGGAGAAAACAGCGGCGGTTTGTGGCGGAGATCCCCGAAGTCACGGTCTTCAAGCCTCAGGGGATACCGATGGGCATGCTCCAGGAGATTGTTCTCGAACTCGACGAGTACGAGGCGATTCGGCTTGTGGATCTCGAGGGGCTATACCAGGACGCCGCGGCTGAACGAATGGGCGTATCGAGGCCCACCCTCGGACGCATCTTGCAGAGTGCGCACCTCAAAGTGGCGGAAGGCTTGATTCATGGGAAATCGATCGTCATTCGCGCACACTGCGAGTTCGCCCGCATCCACGACCGACAAAGGCCTCAATGCTGTCCCTCGAGGCGGCGGGCCGGCCGATGCAACGCTGCGATGCCTCCCCCCTCATGCCGGCGCACATCGGCCGGGCTCAACAACGATCACACTGCCAAGGAGTCACACATGATTGTGGTATCAGCATCCGGAACGGAATGGGATAGCCCTGTCGATCCAAGATTTGGGCGTGCCGCTTACCTGCTGCTCATCGATCCCGAGACCAACACGATCGAGGCGATCGACAATCGCGAACGCGCCAATGCCGCCTCCGGCGCAGGCGTCCAGACAGCCCAGGTTGTGATAAACAGCAAGGCCGATGCCTTGATCACCGGGCGGTTGGGACCCAAGGCCGACGACATCCTCAGCGCCGCCGGACTGGAGGTCTTTATGGCGGATCAATGTACCGTTCGAGAGGCGGTTGATCGGTATCTCGCCGGTAAATGATTGGTTTTTTGTGTGAAGGCCAGATCCCAGAAAAGCTTGTGGTCTAAGAAAGTAAGGTATTTTGATGAAGACCGTAGCCATTCCGACATCCTCAGGAACACTCGACGCGCACTTCGGCCATTGTGCCGAGTTCACCCTCTTTGATGTCACCGAGGTAAATACCCTCGTCGATGGGCGGCTCCGCACCATCGACGCCCCACCCCACCAGCCGGGCTTGCTCCCGAAGTGGTTGGCGGTGCGCGGGGTCAACGTCATCCTTGCCGGCGGCATGGGCCAGCGTGCCATTGAACTCTTCAACCAGGAAGGGGTTGATGTGCTGATCGGAATCAAGCCCGCTCCCGTGGAAGAAGTGATCGCCGCATACCTGGATGGATCCCTTCAGGCCGAAGGCAATCTCTGCGACCATTGATTCAATCACTCCACCGCGTCTCCGCGTCTCCGCGTCTCCGCGTCCCCCCTGCCCCTGGGCATTCCAGGGTTGACATTACCTGCCCCGGGGCAATAGTGGGTGCTTGAAAACAGGCCGGGAGGTCCGGCCAATCGAGGGCGAGGGGAATCCAGTGAGAGCCTGGAGCGGACGCGCCGCTGTAACCGGGAGCGACGCCCCACAAGTGCCACTGGCCGATCACGAGACGGCTGGGAAGGCGGGGCGGAGAGGATGATACCGGGAGCCAGAACACCCAAGCTGTTCGATTATGGAGCCCTGGATGGAGCGAAGCTCCGATCCGGGCGCTTGAACCGCATGATGATCAGCCTTCGCGACAGCCGATGCGGGTCCGTCCAGCGGACCGTGATCGGACAAGGCTTTCCAGGTTCCACTTGATGGATGAATGGCTGGTTCAACCCGAGCCTTGCGCCTCAGCGCGGGGTCGGAGCAGGCCGAGTGCCTGTTTTCCCGGTCTTCAGAGTGGTCCTCCGCCTCGCGAACCAACGGCGGGGTGACCGCCGAGAATTGATGAACCCGCATGTCTTCCGTGTCGAAGTCCGTATTGCCGACGATCGTCTTGTTCGGCTCCTGCACCCTGGCCGCGGTATCGGGTCCGCTCTATCGGGCACCAGAGGGTTACTACGCAACGCCATATTACCAATCGGGGCAGGTGATCAATGCCTTCACGCTGGCGGATGCAGGTGCCCTTTGGATCAACGAAGGGAACCGCTTCTTCGGGCTGGCTCCCGACGGGATCGAGTCGGACTTTTACACCGATCCGGGTCTGGTCTTCCCCTCCTTCCTGGGTTACTCGGCGGATGGCCGGCTGCTGATCGGCGAGAGCTTTGCGGGTCAGCTCTGGAGTCTGGACCCTGCGGCAGATGCGTCACAGGAGCCGGTTGTACTCGCGTCGCTGCCGGGACTGTTTGATGGGGTGGCGTGGGACGATCAGACCTGGCTGGTGTCCGCGAATACGGCACCCTTTCCGGGGGCGGACAATCAGATCTTCGCGGTCGATCTCGAAACGGGGGAGGCGTCACCGCTGGTTCAGACCGGCGGCTATTCCGGACCGTTGGTGCGGACCGGTGATGGCGGCATCATCTATGGGACTGCTGACATGGGTGCGTCTGCGCTTTGGGCCTGGAGTCAGGAGTCGCTGTTGGAATGGATGGAATCGGGGGTGGCGGGAGGACTGGAAGATGGCCTCAAGCTGGCGGATGGCCTGCCTGCCATGAGCGGTTTGGCGCTTGGGGACGATCCCACGCGCGATCTCTTCGTCACCAGCTGGGAAGGACCGGTCCTTCGATTCGACTTGGAGACGGGCGGTGCTTCCGCCTTTGGCTCGGTACTCTCCGGCTCGGCTGGGACGGTGCAGTTCTTTCGGGGCACACAGGCCTTTGAGCCGGGCACGCAGGATGGTGGAGCGCTCTTTCTGAACGTGACCGATTGGGCGACGGGTACGAGCACGATCTTCAAAGTCACGCCGATCCCGGAGCCGGCGAATCTGTTCGGGGCCGGTGCATTGATGCTCTTGCTGCTGAAGCTGTTTCGCCGCCGCAGTTGAACGCCTCCGGGTCCGGATGGGGAGGACAGGGAGGGGGAATGGAAGGTGAAAGGTAAACTGAAAAGACATGAAGGTTCGTAAGGAGAGGTTTTCTTGGGGGTCGCTGTGATCCCTGCAACTGCACTGGTCTGCTGAAACGGTAAACCTAGTTCGACTTCGCGTGCCGTGTAATACCTGGGAGCGCGCCGACGTCCCCGTCGGCGCTCCCAGGACTGCATCACCGTGTCGATCCTGCAACGACCCACCCCTGTGGCAGGTCGAAAACGCCACCGCGTCCTCTGCGGGAGGCTCTCCGGATCCGGATGGGCAGGGCGCCCGCACAGGTACAGTGACGTCAAGCGCCTGCGTGGGGCTCGCGCAGGGTACGCACCGCATCTGGCGTCAGCATGACGACCCTATCTCCTGCCCGCAGCATCAGGTCGCAGGCAAGCTCGAAGAACTCGGCATTCTGGATCGCGTGACGCAAGGTTGTGCCAACGGTCACCAGACCATGGTTCTGTAGAATGGCCAGGTCGTGGTCGCGCATCGCCGCCACGACCGCATCCGCAAGGGGTGCGGTTCCCGGAAGGAGGAACGGCACGCGCGCTATGGGACCGATGTAGAAAGGCACCTCGGGGACGATGTTGAAATCGGTCACGTCCGGGATGCAAGCGAAGGTGGTCGCCGCAGGCGATTGGAAATGAAAAACGCATGCGATCTCCCTGCGCGCGTGCAGGATCCCGAGATGGAACCGCGATTCGACCGAGGCGGGGCCGCCGCAAAGGAGCTCCCCGGTGCTGATCCGGCAGAGCGCAATCTGGTCCTCCCGCAGATCCTGAAGCCAGCTGCGGCTGGCCGTCACAAGCGCGGTATCGGGTCCCACTCGTAACGAGAGATTGCCGCTGCTGCACCGCACAAGTCCAAGGCGTCCCGCCAGATGGCAGGCCTCAATGAAGTCATTAACCAGCTGTTGATCAACGTTTTCCATGATCCGAAACTTAGCCTGTGATCCGGCCTGAATCCACTTCCGAATGAGTGCGATACCGAAAAATCCGAAAAAAATGCGCACGGGCGGGGTCGAAGTCTTGACTTTCGCAGCCGGCGAAGTAATGTGGTCACCGTTGTTCAAAGCGGTTCACGCAGCGAACGACAGCCGCGAAAGCGGGGGCGTAGCTCAATTGGTTAGAGCACCGGACTGTCGATCCGGTGGTTGCGGGTTCGAGTCCCGTCGCTCCCGCCAGCTTGTTTAACTGGCGAACTGTTGACGTCATGTTTTTTTTGCGCCGACCAAGGCCGATACTCCCTCCACTAGTCTTTGATTTCGTCGTTGTCATGCGTGAAGACAGGGAAATTAAACCGCCAAGACGCCAAGATCTCCAAGAGGGGACGACACCTGTGGGCATGACCTGAACGATATGGATGGGCGCGAGTGTACCCGTGGCCTTCAGTTCCACGATGAGTCAGGCGCCCACCAGCAAGTGCGATCGGCTTTTCAGTACATACCCGATGGCCACGCCTCGCCGGGTCCTCAATCTCCTTGGCGTCCTTGGCGTCTTGGCGGTTGAACGATATGGATGGGCGCGAGTGTATCCGTGGCCTTCAGTTCCACGATGCGTCAGGCGCCCACCAGCAAGTGCAATCGGCTTTTCAGTTCATATCCGATTGGCACGCCTGATATGGGCTTCGCCAGCCCAGCTTTGTGTCGATCGAATTCGTGCCTTCGGCTATGCGACCAGCCAGCTGCACCCAACAGCCGTCAGGCATGCTTGTTACAACAAGAAACCATTGACAATACTCCGTCTCTGTCCCTAAAATATATGCCTGTTGCGGAGGATGCTGGAGGCGTCGGGCAGGGCTTGAAGGGGCCAGGCTTGCAGGGGGGGGATATGGACCATGAAAGCGCATCGATGTCGGGCGATCATGGAGCGGGCAGCCGTTGTGTTGGCGTTGGTAATGGGGATCGTGACCGACCAACGAGCGGGAGATCAGGGCATTTTCGTACAGAATACCGGGACCACTGACGCGAATGTGCTGATCGAATACAAGAGCGGTGAATCCGAACAGGTGTCGGGACTGCCGCCGATGGGGACTGCCTATTTCCCTACGGCATCATGGCAGGGAAGCGCGGTCGTTTCGGCCGACCAACCGGTCGCGGCGATCGCGGTTCTTACGGGACCCGATGGAACCGGCACGGCGTTTCCCCCTTCGCATGCCTTGGGCACGCAATTCAGCTACCCGTTCTTTGACCACACCACAGGGGTCTGCCTGCAGAACCCGGGACCGGCACCCGCCAACGTAACGATCGATTTCCTGAACGCCGAGGGGCAATCCAATCACCAATCAGTGGTCCCGGCAGGCGACACGTTGTTGCTCGTGGGAGGCAGCGTCTTTCCCGCTCTCAACCAACCCTTTGCCGGTTCGGCGGTTCTCTCATCGGATCAGCCCGTGAGCTCAATTGCCTTCCATCAGACGAGTAGCGGAGCGACGCGGTTTTTCCAATCCCTGCCGGAGCATGTGGCTGTCATGCCTGGCTTTGCCGGCTCTGGGGTGGTGGCGCTCTCCGGAACTGAGGGGGGGACGGTCTCCATGTCCACGTGGGATCAGGATGGGACCCAAGGCACGCCATTTTCAGTCGATCTGACTGTCGGCGAGTGGGCGGAGCTGCCGCCCCCCCCGGATGGGTTTCAGGGAAGTGCAATGCTGTCGGCGACGGTGCCCGTTGTCGTCGACTATTGGACCGAATGGAGTGGGCATCCGGTCCAGACCCAGGCGATGAGCTCCTTCTCTGTCCACAACACACAGTTGGTGCCTTGGGTGAACCACGCACCTTCGGTCCACCGGAATACCCAGTTCGTTGTCCAGAACCTCAGCTCTACCGCCGGGGAGATCGCTATTTCCTACTTTCCTGTCGTTGTCCCGGGGGCGAAACGTTCTGCTGCTGTAACTGCAGAATTTGCCCAGGCCCCGATCTCCGTGCCGGCCAAGGGGACGATTCGGGTTGATTCCGCCGACGCGGGTCTGCCCGATTTCTTTCTCGGCAGTGCTCTGATCGACTCGGACCTGCCGATCGCGGTTCTGGTGGTGAACCAGACCGGCATAGCTCAATTTTCGGCCTATCATGCCATGAATCCGGACTACGGCGCACAGACCATCCTGTATGCACCGGTGACCGCGGTGCCGGATCTGCGCCCCGTCCCCTTGATCATCGAGCGCCTCTGGCTGGAAGAGGGGATGCTCAATCTGCGCTGGAACGTTATATCTCCGGATCATCGGTACACCCTTGAATATCAATCCGAAAACGGTCCGGATTGGCACCCATTCCCTCCCGCGGATATGTGGCCCACCAAAGCCAACGGCGTGGGATTCTCTCTCAACGGCGTGCCCGGTTTTCGCCCTGAGGACAACTTCAAGAGGGTGTTCCTCCGGGTCCGTGGAGCCGTGAATAGATAAATTGCGAGAGTCCGGGGTTTCGGATGGTGAGGACTCGCGCAGAGGAGGAATACAGCGGGCGGGGATTGTGGAAACATCAGTGCTCTTTTCTGAAACAGCCTTGATCCGCGGAAAACGGATCATTCCAGAATCCCCGAAAAGGATTGGGTCAGGGCATGGACCCAATCCACGCCTTTGGCCAACTCAGAAGGGCCTTGGCGCCTCTGCGCCTCTGCGCGAGGCTCTCTGGTTCCGGATGGGAATCCCCGGCTTCAAAGCTTCATTCTGCCGGTTGGATGACCCGGAAGAAGCGGGAACGCGCTGCCGGATCGAGCGGAGCTCTGGTTTTGTGGAGCAGCTCCGGACCTGCGACGCCTTCAAGCAGGGGCGTGAACGTTGTATGTGGATCAAGCGAAGACGCGGCATCGAGCCTGAATGCCTTGCCGGCTTGACCTTGCCAGACGAGCTTGGTGTCTTCTTGTGCGAACGCGATCCCGCGAATGAGCAGGGGCAGGTTCAGGTTGAGCTCATAGGCTCCGATCTGGGGGCCGACAAGATCTGGTTGGATTCGAAGGAGCAGGGTGCCTGTAGCGCAGCCGGCTGAATCGAGAGTGCGGGTTGCATCACCGCTGAATGCGTCTACGGGCGTGACCCCATCGGCTTGGTAGAGCTGCATCAGGAAGTTGGGGGCTGACCCCGAAACCGTCAGCTCGTATAGGATATTGGCGATGTCGCCCTTTGGAGTCGCGGGCGGCAGGATGCTCAGTGCATGCCAGGATGCGAATCCGGTTTGGTCGATCGTGCCGCTGACGGTCGATGCGACTGGGATGGGATCGGGCGCGGGCCCGAAGAGGTAGCCGGCGTAGCGGATGTGCTCGATGCCGTTGATCTCCTCGAACTGCACAGCACTGTCTCCACGATTGAGCATGCCGGCCGTCCAGGCGAGCGTGTCACTGACCGGGATCAACACCTTGCTTTCGGCCGCGCAACTGCTCTGCAAATGGAGTAGGCCATCGGTCTCGACCAGGCGGATGTCGGGGCCTGCACCGATCATGGGAAAGTAGTCATGGACCGGTGTATTGCGCAGGAGCCAGACACCACCGACGCGATCGCGCCAGGAGTCGGGAAGCTCCTCGGCGTTGAGGTTGATACGTTCCGAAAAGATTTCGACATACTCCACACCCTCGACAAATTGCCGCACGAGCACCAGCTCGCGTCCATTCGCGTTGGTGAAACGGAGCTGCAGTTCCGGCTGCCCGTCGGCCGCGAACCAGCCGTCCTCGCGCAGGGCCAGATTGCTGAAAACCGGCCCTTCCGCATGGACCTTGCGCCGGTAGGTGAGCGATCCGGGGTGGGCCTCGACGATGTCGTAGCCGGCGTCACCGAGGTAGGTGCCCGTCAGTGCGTCCAGTTCTGCCTGTGTGACGGCGGCTTCTGGGTCCGCTTCCGGCGCCTGCTTGGGTGGGGGTGTGATTCCGTCGCGTTCTTCGAGCGCAAGCTGGAGCGTGATGGCATCGAGCGTGCCTGGAATTGTGCTGGGTGAACTGCACGTGATGGCGACGCCGAGCCTCTGTTCCGGGAGAATCAGCATCTGAGCCGTGTAGTTCAGCGTGGCACCGCTTTTCCAGCAGGCCTTGATCCCGTAGTCCGCAAAGCGCGGATCGCTGATTGTGTCCCAACCGAGTCCGGTCTTGAGCCAGGAGAGGTCGTCGAACAGGGCGTTGACCGAGTAGTCGGCCAGGGTGCGCGCGTGGGTTTCCGGCCGAAGCACGCATGGCTCCGCTGCGAATGTGGCCGAGATAAACCGCGCCAGGTCGATGGGACGGCTGTACATGCTGCCGGTGCCGAGGATATCGACATACTCGTGCGGCATACGTGTCCCGGCCTGGTACGGCACGGCGAGGTGTTCGACGATGGCCGACTTATCGGGGAGATAGGACGTCGCGTGCATGCCGAGCGGTTGGAAGAAGCGATCGTCCACCAGTTCCGAAAAGCCTCTGTGATCGCCCTCGCTTGCCGCGGCCGCCGCGATGACGCCCTCGAGCAGGACGAAGCCGCTGTTGCAATAGTTGAATTTGGTGCCGGGAGGGAGCACGGGATAGGTATGCGCCAGGTCATGAAGGGTGTTGGCATACCCCTCCCCGAGTGGCTGGGTCAGGAAGGCGGCGCGGAAGAGATCCCCGGGGAGTCCCGAGTGATGGGTCATGAGGTCGATGCTGTTGATGGGACGCGCGCCTTCGAAGCGCGGAAGCCAGCTCACTTCCGGCAGGTAGTCGGTGAACGGTGCGGCCGGGTCGAGCAGTCCGCGTTCTGCATACTGCATTGCAAAGGCGGCGGTAAACGTCTTCGAGAGGGACCCGATGCGAAAGACGGTTTCGGGCGTGACCGGGATGTCGGCCTCGCGGTCTGCATAGCCGAAGCCCTCTGCCCAGACGATCTCCTGGTCGTCGACCAGCGCGATCGACACGCCGACAGTGCCCTCAGCTGCCATCAATTCCAAGATACGCTGGCGAGCCGTCGCGATGGTGTTGCCGTAATCGGTGCGAACCTCCAGGGTCAGCTCTGAATCCACGGAGCCGTAAGCGTTCTGGGCGGTGAGCTGGATGGGATAGGTCCCTGACTCGTCCGGCATGCCACTGATTTCACCGGTGGTGGGATCGAAGCTCAAACCCGCCGGCAAGCCTTCCACCGCCCAGGTGGTGGGGAAGTTGAAGGAGAGCGGCTGGAAGCGGAACGATCGGCCCTGTCGGGTCTCGCTGATGACGGGGAGGAGAATGGGTGGCTGTTGACCGAGTGCCCCTGCATCATAGCCCAGGGCGTGCTTCAACAGGCCGAGTGTGCTGCGAATCGCAAAGGTGGTATCTAAAAGGCGCTCGTCTTCGTACTGGCAATTCATGACGGCGGCGAGGCGCAGGCCACTCGCCGTGTCGACCCGCGCAGTCGAGAGCGCGCCCCACATGGTGCCGTCATGGCCCCAACCGAGGCCTTCGACATAGTTGCAGCCGCGGCCGTAGACATCGAAACCGGGACTGATCGGCTCCATCATGAGGGCCTGCGTGGTATCATCAAGCAGGTCTGTGGTCATGAAAATGGCGTGCGCCATCTTCATCAGGTCTTCCAGGGTAGCGATCAGGCTGCCGCATCCGTATTCGACCGAGGGATTCCAAGTCGAGCGGTCCGTGCGTACACCGTCGATGAGCATATAGGTACTGATGGATGGCTCCGGGACCTCGACCTCGTGGTTTCTCGGCGCGAATGTGCTGGTCAAGCCGAGCGGTTGAAGGATTTCATGTTCGAGGAAGGCCTGGAATTCGGTACCGGACACGTTTTCGACAACACGTGCCAGGATGTTGAACCCCGTGTCGGTGTAATTGTAGTCCGTGCCCGGCTCAAACAGCAGGTCGGGATAGAGCCAATTCGCCACGTCGACGATCTCTTCGACCGTAAACTCCAGCAGCGGGTCTTCGACCAGCCGGCCATCGAACCAATAGGTATTGTTGGCATCCGGCAGACCTGAGCGATGTTGCAGCAGCAGGTCGAGCGTGATCTCATCGGCGCGTGGGATGTTCAGCTCGGGCGCGTAGTCGGTGACACAGTCGTTGATATCGAGCAGGCCACGCTGTTGGAGAAGGAATATGGCAGCTGCGGTATAGGTCTTAGAGATGCTGGCGATATGAAAATGCTCATCCCCCACCAGTGGCCGGTTGGTCCCCGAGGCGCCCGGGCTGACACACGCGTAGCCCTCGGTCAGGATCATGGGCGGGAACCCTGGTTCCTGCGCGGCCACGCCGAAGCCCGGGAGTTCTGGGTATTGCTCCAGCGTTCGGCGCATGGCTGAGCGTACATCCGTTAGGTCCACCAACTTCAGCACCACATCCACGGGTGCCATGGTGGCCACGTGAATCACAGCTGACTTCGAATCGCACACCCATTCGACCGCGCCCGTGGCCTGGGCGAGTACACTCCCGGTCTCCAGACTGATGATGTTCAATTCGGCATCGGCGGCCGCTTCACTCAGTCGCACCGAGACTGAGTGCCCAGGCTCTCCCGCGGTAAAGAGCAGCAGCCCGTTGTTGTGCAGATCCAGTGCGAGGCTCACTCGCTCGCCGAGTCCGACAGAGGGGATATCCTCCAGGCGCACACCCCGATACCCGCCGAACCAGAGACGTTCCTGTCCGTTTTCAACGGTTTCAATGCGTACGCTGCTGTCGCTGCGAGCCGAAAGGCCGCCAACGAACGCCAGCCTGTCATCCTGAGGGATCAATGTGGCTTCTCCGCTCGGACCCGCCACCGTCAGGATGCCGTTGGCCTCTGTCAGCATATGGCCTGCGGGGACACCCTCCGCGTAGACCAGGTCGCCGACCAGCAGGTTGTCTGCAAACCAAAAGGTGCCACAACGCGCTGCCCATGCCGTAGAAATTCCTGGCGGGTCATACAGTGTACCGTGCAATGTTTCGGCATATCCTCCGTACATCAGTTCGTCTCGCACCTCGCCGTCGCTGCCGAAACGCAGCACGATGTCGTGTCCTGCGATCCGGTCAAAGGCGAACTGCTCTTCTGGCCGCCCGGGGATGTAAAAGCGGCCGTTGGCGTGTGGCCGGTAGTTGAGGATCGCCTCCGTGTTGACCTGCGCGTCTGGAATCCGCGTGAGCGTGCCGTCAGCTTCCGCGATGAAGTGATCCACACCGGTCTTCGTGATGTACATACCGGCGATGGCTTGCAGCTCGGATTCGGTCCAAGATGCCTCCTCGGCCTCCGGCATGGGTGGCAAGGGCGAACGGACCAAACCGGTCTTCTCGAGCAGTGCGAGACCCAAGACTTCATGGAGGATCGGAAAGGTCATTCTGTTGGCGCAATTGATATTCACGAAGGCGCCGAGCTTGTGATCCGGCAGCAGTGCAAAGAGCGCCTCGAATGTGCCGGTCGAGCCGCTCTTGAGCCATGCCCGTCCCGCGTAATTCATGACAGGATCGTCCACGGTATCAAGACCGAGGCCTGGCTTGAGGAAATTGTCGACATCCAACGGACCCGCCGTGAACGTGCCCAGCTCCGAGATCGCATCGGTCGATAGAAACCGGGTGCCTTGGAACATGCCGTCCGCAAGCAGCATCCGAATGATATTGGCGATATCGAGCGGACGCGAATATGCGCCGCCCGTTGCAGGCATATTGCCCTGTAGCATTCTAGCCGGTGCACCATCGGGGTAGTAGCCCGTGGCCAGGTTCTCCGCGACCTCCGGCCTATCCAGCAGGAATGAGGAATAGGCCATGGCCAGCGGGGTGAAGATCCGGGTTTGTGCCGACTCCGTGAAGTCACAAACGTCGAACCGGGCTATAGCTTCACCGGCGAGATTGACTCCGCTGTTGCAGTAGCTCGCCAACAGCCGGGGCGGATAGAGCGGGTAATCCGCCAGGAAATAATCGATCAACCAGGGGTTATAGCCTGCCCAGTAATCGCCCGTCACGAACGCACCGTTGTAGATGTCGCCGGGAATGCCCGAGTGATGATCCAGCAAGGTGCGCAGGGTCCAGCCGTCGGCCTGGTCCTCAAACCGAGGCTGCATACTGAAGTCGGGAAGGTAGTTCGTGATGCTGGTATCCAGCTCGAGCGCGCCTTCATCGACCCCTTGCAGCACCATCAGTGCCGTCAGCAGCTTGGAGACCGAACCGATCGGCATCACCGTCGTGGGGGTCACAGGGAGCTTCAGCTCTTTGTCGGAATAGCCGAAGCCTTCCGCCCAAACAACATCCTGGCCATCCACCAGCACGATGGTGCAGCCAGGGATATTCTGCTCGGCCATGAGTTCGGTGATGAAGTTGCGCGAAGCGGCGATGGTGTCCGAATAGTTCAGTTCCGTCGCCTGGGCGCGCATCGGTGTGAAGCCTCCCAACATGGCCAGGGCGAGCAGCATGCCGGCGGCCGTCCACCCCCCTCGGGATAGCCGGGGCCTCCAGTCATGTTTCAAGAAAGTAAATCTGACGGAGAATCGGCAGGGAATCCCGCCTAGATCGGCCGCGGGGGGGAGCACAAGATTCATGGTAACGTTCCGGGTACAGATTGCAGAAGCATCAACGAGTCAAAACCATAGGACAATGCCTGAGACCGAGGCAGGAGATAAAGGAATTTCCGGATCCTCAGCTGACTTTCTCACCCATTCACGACCCGGTGCTGGACAGGGACCCGCATCCGATTGTGCAGGCATGGCTCGCTCAAGAAGCATAGAATCAGCGGTTTCGCGTTTCTCAAGGTGATTGCCCCCAAGCTGGTTGCCGGGGCTGACAACAGGCTAGAGGCTGTCCGAAAAGCCCATTGGGGCATAGCAGAAGGCACTGCGGCTCCGGATGGGGAGAACTCGCGCAGAGGCGCAGAGGGGGAATGGGGAGGTTTGCTTGCAGGGTTGAGATGATTCCTGGAACAGGCTTGGTTGATTGGAAACGGTAAATCTAATAAATCTCCCCAAAAGGCAGGGAGTAGAGTATTGATCCTCCCCCCAAGCCAGCTCGAAAACGCCACCGCGCCTCTGCGCCTCTGCGCGAGG
>CALLYA010000351.1 GCA_937875495.1 uncultured Verrucomicrobiota bacterium | reverse complement strand
GATCCGACCGATCCGACCGATCCGACCGATCCGACGAATCGGCAATCATTGCCTGGAGGCGACGCCTGAAGGAGCGCGCCTTACCGGATATCCACTAGCTGCCCCCCCCCTCCCGATATACTTCTGCGCCCTACCGCCCTCTGCAGGAGACCTTCCCATCGGGGTCCGGAGACCTTTCGTTGAAACCCATTATGGTTTTCGGCCCCCCCCTGAGAGGGATGGGAAATTCGCTTGTGATCGCCCGGGGCGCGATGGTAAAGCAGTAGCATCGAACGTTCCAGGATAGCCCGGGGCCCAGCAAATGCATCCCTCTTTCCATAAACGAATCCCGGATCATTTCGACCTGTGGCTCATCGCATCCTTCCTGGCGATCACCTTCTGGGTTGAATGGATCGTCAATCTCACACTCCAATACGTGAAGTGGGTCGAACATCCGGTTGCTGATGCCTTCCTGGATTCCATGCTGGTTCTGTTGATCAGCCTACCGATCATCTTCCTGGTCCTGCTCCGCCCCGTTCGACAGGGTCTGCGCCAATACCAACAGGCACTCAAACGACTTCACGTGGTGCACGCGGAGATGCGCCACATGCTGGATGCCTCCCCCAACCCGATTTTCCTCCTCGACCGCCAAGCACATATCCAATACGCGAACCCGACCGCAGCAACACTCCTCGGTCTGCCAAAAGAGAAGCTCATTGGGCAAGAGCTTCAACCCTTTCTGCAGAGCGGAAGTGCATCCCTGTTTCTTGAAACCCTCGCAGGGCTCCCCTCCGAACCCGGCGAGGTGAAGACCATTGAGCTCCCCGAAATGACTCTCCGCCCCGCAAGAGAAGGACTCCATCCCAACCCTTACCGAATGGTCCTGCTCACCACTGCGGCATTCGCGAGCCGCAATGATCTGGTCATGCTGCAGGGAACGGCAAGCGCGCCGGCCGATTCGATTCGGCAGGATCAATCTGCCGCGATGGACCAAGACGCGCCCGCGGCAGCCGCAGAGGGACCCACCGCCGGGCCGCCGCTCGAGGCCAGGGTCGCCACTCAAATTCAAGATCTGTTTCTGGTGGGGCGCCACCCCGGCGGCCTCCGAAGCCTCGGAGCATCGAGCTTTTACCAACCTTCTCCTTTTATCGACGGCCTCTTTTTCGATCTCCTGCCCTACGGGGATGCGGCCATCGACGTCTTGATCGGCAGGGTCTCCGGCTACGGCCTGCGCGCCAATCTGCTGGCCGCCACCATCAAGACCCAAGCCCAGGCCATCATCGCCAAACTTTTGACCGCCAGTGAGGACAGACATCTGCCCTTGCCACGGGAGATTGTCACCTCCCTCCACGCCGCCATGGTCGGTCAACTGATCGAGGAGGACCGCCTCACCAACCTCTGCTTTGCGAGGTTTGTGCCTAAGTCACGCATCCTCAACTTCGTCGATTGCGGCCATGGATCGATCCTTCACTGGGTGCATGAGACCGGAATCCCCAATTTCTTGAAAGGGGAAAACAGCCCTCTGGGTTACCAACGCCGAGAACACTACAGAGAGATCACCCGACCCTACCAAGATAACGATATCTTTGTCGTGTACTCCTCCGCGTTGGTGGAGGCGACGAATTCCGCGGGTGAGGCTTTCAGTGAACAGCGTCTGGCCGAAATCGTTGAGCAAACGCACGGGCTCGAAGCGGCCGGTATCCAGTCCGCCATCTACGAAGCGGTTCGTCTACATATCGGTACTATGCGGCCGACCGCGGACCTCGCATGCATCGTCCTCAAGGCAATGCCGCAACCCCAGGTTCCAAGCAGCGATCTATTGCAATTGAAGTTGTACAGTCGCCTCGAACAATTGGCCGAGGTCCGCGAGCAAGTCGATAATTTCTTACAGGGACTGAGCTACCTGCCCGTCTCCTCACACGAGATCACCCTGGTCACCCTGGCCCTGAACGAGGCCTTGACCAATGTGATCACCCACGCCTATCACCTCGAGCCCGAACGCCAAATCGATCTCGATGTCGCAGCATCCGCGGAGGGTATTGATGTCACCATCAAACACGAGGGCGATTCCTTCGTCGGCGTGGTCCGGCAGGAAGTCGACGCTGACTTTTCCCTCGAAAGCGGCTACGGCCTGTTCATCATGGAAAAGGCGATGGATCAGGTTCACTACTTCCGCGATTGCAATGGCCGTAACGGGATCACCCTGAAACGTAGATTCCCGGATTCCTCACAAACCAGGGAGATGGATGGTCGCCCATCCACTCCCTGATCCATGGAGTTCTGTCCAGCCTCACAGACTGCCCCACTAGGGGAATTAATGGGCCGTGCCGTACTCGCACGAGTCCGCAGCTGACCTCATCAGGGCCGCACGCTATTCGATAGGAGTGACCTTCAGGAAAAGACGGTAAAGCGTTCCATTGACGTACACCCGACTCAGCAATAGGGGGTCTTCGATCCCGAACACCGAGTTCTCCTGGATCTCCATGGAGACCATGTCCGGCAGACCGTCTCCGACCAGGCCCGAACCTACCTCGTTGGTCGATGACATCAACAGGCTACGCCCCTCGTTGCGCAGGTTCGTCGTGAACTTGAGCAGACTCTTGCCGGAAGCAACCTTCTTTACCTCCGGACGCTCCTTGACCAGGTTGTAGAAGAGGTCTAGGCGCATCGATGCAGGCCCGCCCTGGACCGTCATGACCCGCTGATCGTATGGATGCACCGTGCCGTCGTTTTCCCAAAAGAGGCGGAACTCCGCAGGGAAGGCTGTGTCGATGCGATAGCTGAAATAGGCGTCCTCATCCAGCGCGAAGCTCCAAAGCGGCTCGACCTGTACCAGGTTCTGACCGCTCTCGGCTCCCTTCACATTGACCAGACTCGACTGGACCGTGGCTTGCGTCGGAACGTCCATACGGCGCACGATCTGTGGTGTCGAACAAGCGGTCAGCATCAAGGCTGCTACCATCGCAGCCCACCCGAACATGGAACAATGAATCGATTTCATGGGCTCTGTTGTCCTGGAATTTCCCGTCTGGGAGCCTGGCCGGCGCCGGTTACGGCCGTTTCGGCCTATCTCCCTTGTTAAAAAAACTATGCTGCGGCCGGGATCCCACTCCCGCGCCTTTTCGACGTCGATCCGGAGTATGCAACATTTCAGCCGGTCGGATCAAGCAACAGCAGCTCTGTGCATCCAATCAAGGCTGTCATATCCCCTCTCCCGTCAAGCTTCAAATCTGGATCAACCGAGTCCCTTCTATACCGAGCCGACCGCTAAGGCAAGCAACAAATTAGCTCAAGGTCGTCCGAAAAGGAGCCGTATTCTCAACCTGACCTCCCCATCCGGACCCGGAAAGCCTCCCGCAGAGG
>CALLYA010000350.1 GCA_937875495.1 uncultured Verrucomicrobiota bacterium | reverse complement strand
ATACCCCTCTGCGTCCTCTGCGATCTCTGCGGGACACCTCCCCATCCGGATCCGAAGACCTTTCGGACGGCCTCTGGCTAGGTGGTCAAAGGGGTTTATTGGAATTCCGGTGGTCTGGATTTCTGTTCGTGATCGAAGGCGAAGGTCGGAAGGATAAACGGGAGGACGGCACTGGCATTCAACCACGCACTCCACGGGACCGGCTTTCGGAAGATGGCGAGTCCCACATAGAGCGCAACGCAGACGACCAAAAGGGTCACAGGCATGCGGCGTTGTTGCCTTGGTGTTTGGAGCAGCAGTCGCGCCCAGATCACCCCACCAAAGATGCCGGTATTGATCCAATCGATCATCTGGTAGAGGGCGTAATCGTGGCGGTAGACCATCCAGCTTCGAGTCAGGATTGAAACCGCGGTTACGCACCAGAGGGCCACCTGGAATTGAGCCATTGCCAGCCGTGCGGCGGGTGGGCCGAAGATGGGCAGGGTCCGTGGCAATAGCCAGGCCAGGAGGCACCCAGGCAGGAGAAATGCCTGTGCAAACAGGACCATGGCCACACCATCCGGGACGGTTCCCGGCAGACGCCATACGGCAAGGGCGAGGCTGCTCCCCCAAACTGCGAGGCAAACCAGCAATCCGATCCACAGCCCTCGGTCGAGAACGTTCATGGAGTACACGTTTTCAGTGATGGTGCTTTCGTTGGTCATCGTTTTTTTCACTTTCAGGGACAGGGCCGAGCCTGGAGGGACTGTGCAGGCAGGCGGACTCGACATGGGCAGCGTGAATACCGTGTCTGCTGCATTTAGCAGTCCACCGGCTCGGCCTGTTTCCATTCCCGGCCTCCTCAGTCTTGGCGTTTGGGCGGTGAATCGTGGATTCGGAGACCGGGTTGTTGAAGCTCAACGATTCACCGCCATTCCATTAGGTTGAGTGTTGGTTTTTCATCGGTGGGAGGATCGGTGCCCGAATCGAATCCACCTCGAAGGAGTTGTAGTACTCCTGCCATGGGGTGAACAGGATCGGAACGTCCTGCATCGACTCCCAATCCCACTTGCCTGAATGGCTGGGGAGGAGGGGTGAAGGCTGGTTCTCCTCCATGAATTGGATGGGTCTCCAGGCGTTCTCCGTCTCTTTACCAGCCAGGTCCAGCAATGCGCGGACAAAGTCCTTACAGTTGCGGGTGAATAGGTTGTATCGATTATCGAACCACCTCATTGCGCCTCTGATGGCTGCTCGATCTTTGTCCGGTGGGCACTTGAACAGGATATATTCGTCATAGCGGCCGAGTCCCTGAACGGCATCCTGCAGACTCTGAAAGTAGAGGGCGTCCACATTGTCCTTGGCCGTCAAGAGTGAGCAGCCTTTTTCAAAGCTGAAGTAGAAATAGGAATCGCCCGGCTGGCCGATCGCCACCCCCACGTGCCCCTGTCGCATCACCACGTCACGGTCGATGATGACAATGATGTCCTCCCCCCATGGATCGATCCGGCTCCAGGGATCACCCTGGAACGGTTCGTACAGGTTCCAACCGGCCTCTTCACCCTTGGGGTCAGGAGTCAGCCAGCGCATGGTCATTGGATCATAGAATCGCCGGCCGAAGTCGTAGAGACCGAGTTCGGCCAACCATGGCTTGCCTTGCATCCTGAACGGCTGTGGTGCCGGCAGGGCGGTCTCCTGGTCCACCCATGGGTGGCCGAACGGGCTGCAAGCGTAGCGTGCACTCCAGTCGGCGGCACCTGATCTGAGGAGGCCGGAACAGTTACCGCGTCCGTCGTGTAGGTAGTAGTATGGCGTCCCCGGTTCTTCAGAAAACAGGGCCCAGAGGAGGCCCTCCGCACCGCCTGCGTCCTCCATGGTTCCGGAGCAATCCTGCCCGCGTGCGTATCGGATCGATGCCCCGCTTTGGAGATCGATGTCCTCAATCCGCAGGCGTCCCTGGTAGAGGTGGAGCGTGTGCTGCAGGATGGTTCCATTGGTGGCGAAGTGTTGGGTGATTCGCCTCCTGCCGAGACCGTCATAGACGAAGTGCCATTGTTCCGCGGTGGGCGTCTCCACGCCGATGAGCTGATTGAACTCGTTGTAGGTGAAGGCGAACCCACCCCGTCCGAACAGGTTGTCGCGTGTGTCATATTGAGGCACGAGCGCACCTTCGGCGACCGGATGCTGGCAGGTTGCAGTTCGGATTTGATTGGTGCCGCTCAGCCGCATCACGATTTGGGTCTGGTTCCGCGGGATGATTGGGATCCCGTTCGGGATCACGCCGGTCTTGGAACCTACGATGTGCGCTGGGATCCCGTGGATCCAAGCCAAGACCGTTCCCGACCAATCGACCGGCAGGGCGGCAAGGAGATCCCAATGGTCACCGACCTGGGCTTGCCCAAGCTGGTTTCCCCATGCCCGAGTTCCCTGGAATGTGCGGTGGCCCTCCGTGGCGAGCAGGAGGTTGCCGAAGCGGTCCCAGGAATAGGCGCATTCGAGGTTGGCTGCGAGGGGCGCATCGCTGGTCAGTGGTTCAAGCTCAAGAATGCGTCCCGCACCATCGTGCTCCAGGAGGCAGGTCCCGAAGAGCTCGTTGTTCCACCGCTCGATCCTACCGAATGCGTCATAGTAATAGAGTTCCCGGCCGATGATTTGATTGCTCGCGTTGGTGTGGTTCACACCGGTGATTCGTCCGCCCGGTTGGGTCCTGTGGATCGTGACACCGGCGCCTGCTCGCGCGATTCTGTAGGGACGCTTCTGGCCGGAGAGATAGGTCCTGGTGGTTTGACCGATCCCGTCCGTGGCGCAGGTCATGCGTCCGGCCTGGTCGTATTGGTAATCGAGCGTCCATGTCTGACCGCCGACAAGGCGGCGATGCATTTGGATCGGGCGCCCCGTCGAATTCATCGTCACCGTGATCTCGTTGCCGAACGGGTCGATCTCGCGCACCTGGTGATCATCGGTGGAGTACTCGAAGCGTGTGACTCCGAACGCGTCGGTCATGCGCACGATCCTTCCACGGACATCGTACTCGTACTGGGCGAGCTCCCCGTCATCACCGGAGGTGCCGATCAACAGCCCGCCGGGACTGTACTGCATCTGGATGCTGGTGCGGTCCGGCGCCTGAATCGAGGTGATCCGGCCACCGGTCGCACGCCGGTAAAACCAGGAACCACCCTCTGATGTGGTCCTTCGCAGGAGTCGTCCGCAGGAATCGTAACCCCAGGAGAACGTCTGCAGAGGATCCCCTGCTTCTCCTTGTATGACGGCTCGCAGACGTTCCCCTGCCTGGTTGTAGGTGAACGTGATATCCGGGCGGTCCAAACTCCATTCCGTGGCCGGGAGGCCTGATTCCTGGTAGGTCCATTGTTGTTCGAGTCGGTTGTTGACCCACCTTTGAATCGGGCCGACGGCCGACCATTCAGTCCGACGCTCTGTTCCTGGACTCCCGACCTCTCGCGTGACACGTCCAAGCGGGTCGTATTCGTACCACCGCAGAAGGCCATCGGCCGCTGAGGACTGAATGACCTCGCCGGCTGCGTTGCGCCACACGATTTCGGTCTGTCCAAGGCTGTCGGTGCTGCGGATCAGTCGGCCCCTTGCATCGTAGTGGTACTCGATCCAATAGCCCGAGGCGTCGGTCACCTTGAGCAGCTGCCCGGCTGAATCGTAGAGCAGTGTGTGCCTCCCGTCTTCCGGCTCGGTCTCTTCGATCAGGCGCCCCTCAAGATCGTAGGTCCATGTCCAGCAATCTCCGTCGTCGTTCTGAGCGGAGATCGGCTTCGAGCCGGTGCCGTAGGTAAAGCGCACCGAATGCTGATCTGGGTCGGTTCGTACCAGGAGCCGTCCGGCGGAGTCGCGCAGGTCGCGGGTGATGCCACCGTGCGGGTCCCGGTGTTCGAGCAGGCCTCGGGCGTCGTATTCAAAGGTCTCGATGGCGCCGTCGGGGTGGACATGCCGAACCAATCGGTTGAGGGCGTCGTAGGCAAACTGCTCTGTGCGGCGGGCACTGTTGGTTCCGTAGGGGAAGGTGTCCCGCTGTAGCATCCGTCCCTGGGCATCGACCGTTCGGTTCTCGATCATGCCTGTGGGGTGTTCGATGGCGACGAGTGCACCCATGGCATCATAGAGATACAGGGTCATCGCGCCTCCAGGCTCGGTATCGGCGACGAGCCGGCCTTGGGCATCGAAGGCCTTCACCTGCATGCTTCCGTCGGGGAACTCGGTTCGGACCTGATTCAGTTCCGGTTGGCGCAGATATCGGGTTGTCCGTCCCAGCGGATCGATGGCTTCGACGAGGCGTCCCATGGTGTCAAACCGGTTGAGGCTGATTGCCCCGTCGGGATGTCTGGTCTCAAGGATTTGGCCGGAGGCATTGGTTGTGAACTCGCTTCGTCGTCCGAGCCTATCGATGAATGCGGTTGGGCCGAAGTGATCGTACTCAAAGCGATTCGTGCTGCCGTCAGAGAATCGCTCTTCCACGACCCGATCGAGGGCGTCATAGGTATATTGCACCCACCATCCATTCGATTGACTTTCTAGTCGGACCCGGCCGGCGGAGTCGTATGTGATGTCGGTCCGCTGGCCGAAGCGGTCCACGGTTGCCGAGAGCCGTCCGAAGAGATCGTATTCGAACCGCTCCTCTGCCCCTCCCGGCACTTGTATTCGTGCCACGGCACCGCTTTGGGGATGATACTCATACTCAGTGACCAAGGAGACCGTACGATTGGCCGCGGTATGCAGGGTGACGGCCTTGCGGAGCATGCGGCCGAGGTCATCATAGACCCAATCGGTGTGATCACCGGTCGGTGATTGGTGGGATTGGGCATGGATCCCATCGGGTGCGTATTCGAAGCTCTCGAGGGCACCGTTAGGGTGCATGATTTCAAGCGGGGCGCCTGCATTGTTGTTTGTGCGGAGGGTCTCGGCCTGCTCTTCGCCCGGGTGGACGACGCCGGCCACGGCCCCGCAGGGGTCGTAGGAGAAGACACTTCGGTCGGATGCCTGCGGGTCGCTGAGGACGGAACGAACGGCCACCTGGAAGCCGTGAATGGTCATGACTCCGCGGACCCACTGTTCACTGCCGTCGGGTTGCAGGATGAACCGGTCCCTTTCGGGTTCGAACCGGCCTTGTTCGTGATGGATCACGCCGCCATCGGGCCTTTGAAGGTCGACGATCTTTCGGTTTCCGGTTGGCGAGGAGAGAATCAGCCATTGGTGTTCTCCCTCCTCAAGACTGCAGAGTTCGGCACCGGCATCATCGCAATAGCCCAGCCGAATGATCTGTCCATCCGGTGCGGTCAGGCTGGCCAGGCGTCCTTGTGGGTCGTATGCGAGGCTCGTCGTGCGTCCATCGCTGAGGCGGATGGTTCGGATCCGTCCCTGGGTGTCGCGATTGGTAATATAGACGCTCCGTCGATCCGGGAGGCGAATAGCGAGGAGTTTACCTTCGGCATTGCGAACGAGTTGGGTGGTCTTGCCTCCCGGCTCGGTGAGCGACCGCAAGGTGGCGACCGATCCGTCCCCGACCGCGGCGAAGGTGAATGTGCGCTTCAGGGGCGTGATCAACCTCCAGGTCGTCGGCGCGATCCGGTCCAATTGGTATCCGGCGCCGGGCCAAGTTGCGTAGGTGGTTGCATTGGCCGCCGATCCGATGAACGGCACACTTTTCCCGGAGGGGAGTTCGAGCAGGACTGAGGGGCCGTTGATTCGCAGCCTGGATTCGAAGAGCCAACTCCAGCCGGGACCGAACCCATCGAACGCCAGAGGCCGGGTGTTGGGCACATACATCAGCGGTGTACGTCCGGAGTATCCACCGGCGCAACGCAGCCCGAACATTGGAATTTCCGCCCGCGGTTCGAGGTCGTGCAGGTCGATCCAGACTGAGGCTGTATCGTCCTCAAGGGCGCGGCAGGCGTCGTCAAGCTCACTGCACGGGGGAGGAAACGGCATACGCAAGCGGGCGAATGGGTGAAGGGAGCCGTGGCAGATCCGGATATAATCCTGGAGTTCGCCCGAGGTAGGGGGGGCCTCGGGTTCCATGGTATGGAAGCCGGTGTAATGCACTCCCGGGGGGGCCTCTCCGAACCCGGGTAAGACATAGGCCTCGATCGAGGTTCCGCCGAGCGTAGTGGGAAACAGTGCGTCGGTGGGGAGGGTGACGTCGATATCGACGGTCAATTGGACGACCCTGGAATGGATCTCCTCTCCGACCTCGTAGTAATCGGCCTTCCAGCCGTAGCCGGTGAGTTCGGGAGGGACCATTTCCCATTCCACGGCATGATCGAGGGCGTCGGCGAAGGCATCCGCGGCGGAGCTACCATAGCCCTGGCCTTCCATTTTCCAAATACGAAAGGTCGCCGGCTGGAGGTGGGGTTCGGGAAACATCCGCACGATTCCGGTTACGCGATTGACTTCATTCGTGAGATCGCTGTATGTGGCGTCGTAAGGGTTGCTTCCGAGCTCCTCGAAGAAGTCGACCGGATTCAAATCCCAGCAGCCGGATTCCGGGTCGTGAACACGCTGATAGAAGGGTCCACGGTCGCCATCATGATCCCCATCCAGCAGCTCCAGGCGTTCGGCCATCTCGGAGACCGACTCCTCCAATTGCTCTGCGCCAAAGAGGAATGGCTCAGGCGGCTTTCCGAGGGCGACCTCGGCCTGAAGGATTCTGAATTGAAATGCAGCAACGGGATTGCAGGCAGCGGCTGGATCCTGGAAGGTTGTTGGTGCAGTGTCCTCCGCGCGGAGCGGAGCCTGCAGGCATACCACTCCGAGCAGGGCGAGCCAAATGGCGGGGCCACGGTCATGCGGTCCGTGGCGGGATACAGGCATGGCAGTCATTGTTGTTCGAAGCCTCTTCTTCTGCTTCGAACGGCTCGGGGAGAGCGGGGCGTGAACAGACAGCCTTGTATGTTGAAAAGCATTTTAGGGTGGGCGGACCGAGAAGGGCAAGCGAAAATGTGGGAGGCGGGGCGATGAGGATCATTTCTGGCGCTGCGCGTGGGTGTCGACTGCAGGCGCCGGCTGGGGAGCAGGTGCGGCCGACTCCGGGGCGGATTCGGGAGGCGCTCTTTTCTTCCCTGATGGAAGTGATCTCCGGCGCGGCCGTTTTGGATCTCTATGCCGGAACCGGGTCGCTGGGGCTCGAGTGTCTGAGCCGGGGGGCTGATCGTGTCGTACTGGTGGAGGCCGATCGTGAGGTTCAGCGATTCCTCCGCAAAAACGCCGATGAGGTCCTGCGCAGGATGAAGCTCGCGCCGGGGTATGTGGAGCTCTGGCCGATGCGCGTCGACAAGGCCCTGGAGCAGGCGCAGCTGCGGCGACGCAGGTTCGACCTGATCCTGGCGGATCCTCCCTATGCGCAACTGGAGGCCGGCGTACCTGCCGCCAGGTGGTTGGTGGAGGACGTCGGCCGTCGCGGGCTCTTGCGGCCTGGCGGCTGGTTGGCGGTGGAGCACGCGGAGACGGTCGAGCAACCAGACGAGGTTTACGGGCTGCGGAAGTGGCGTTCGAAGCAATTCGGGCGGAGTGTATTGACGATGTTCTTCACTCCACGAGAAGACGAGGGGGAAGCATGAGTCGGATGGCGGTATATCCCGGGACCTTTGATCCCATCACGTTCGGGCACATGGACTTGGCCGCACGAGCCGCCAAGATGGTGGACTGTCTCTTGGTGGCCGTGGCGCAGCAACCGGACAAGCAGCCCCTGTTTTCCGTGGAGCAGCGGGTGGGCTTGGTCAGTCGCGCGCTGGCCGACATTCCGAACGTTCAGGTCGTGGCGTTCGATGGGTTATTGGTCGATTTTTGCCGTGCGTACGGCGCGCGTATGGTGGTGCGCGGCATGCGCGCCCTCTCCGATTTCGAATACGAATTTCAGATGGCCTTGACCAACAGGGTCCTCGCCCATGAGGAGTTGGATACGGTTTTTCTCATGCCAAAGCGGGACTATATCTTTCTCAGTTCGAGTGTGGTCAAGCAGATCGCCCGGTTTGGCGGAGAGGTGGCTTCCTTTGTGCCGCCCAACGTCGAGGAGGCGCTGCGCACGGTCTACGGAGGAGGCAAAGATGATCATTCATGTTAATCAGGTCGAGAGGCATCCTCTGCATCTGGAGGGGGAGGAGCCTGCCGGCGTGCTCAATCTGCGGGAGGAATTCCTCCGATTGGACCATCCGCTGCGCTACCGCCTCGACGCGGAGAGCATCACCGGCGGGATCCTGGTTCGCGGGGCACTGGCCACGACCGTCACGGCGGCTTGCGACCGATGTCTGCAGACATTCGAATTCGAGGTGGAGGTCGAGGACTTCGTCTACCTTCACGAGGATCTTTCCGTAAGCTCCTTCGATTTGACGCCATTGATGCGAGAGGATATTCTCCTGCTCCTTCCCCAAAGGGCGGTCTGCACCTCAACTTGTCGCGGTCTCTGTCCGCATTGCGGCCAAAATTTGAACGACGGCCCATGCGGGTGCGAGGTTCAGAGCAACGACCTCCGTTGGGGGGCATTGGATGATTTGAGCATCGATCCGGGCGAGCAAGAATAAATCAGGCGGTTGCGAGCCAGTCTCGCACAAGGAGGACAGGAAAGTGCCGGTACCAAAGAGAAAGATTTCGAAGACGCGGTCACGCAGGCGTCGTGCGTCCAAGCGCTACCAAGGGTTCCAGCTGAGCGTTTGCACACAGTGTGGAAAGCCGAACAAACCCCATTGCGTCTGTGCCGGATGCGGCTACTACAAAGACCAGCCGGTTCTGACTATATCGGTGGAAGGATAAATCCCGAGTCCGGGCATTTCGGAGCGGAAGAGAGGCGTGTCGGCGGACGCGTCTCCCGACTGTTCCGACTTTTTTTAGGGCCGAGGGAGGAACCGGGCTCTCACGAGGCCGGGAACACAGCAAACGAGGACAACACACCCTCAACGCAGTCGGCGACCGGCTCATCGCCCCTCGGCCAACCGCGCAGATCGGACAGGCTTCATGAAGGTAGCATTGGATGCTATGGGCGGGGACAACGCCCCCGCAGTGATCATTGAAGGTGCAGCGCAGGCTCTTCAGAGTGGGGTTCCGATCGATCGGCTCTTCCTGGTGGGGCATGAGGACCAGATTCGTGCCCTGATGGAGAAGTTCGGGATCGCCCATGACCCGCGTGTCGAGGTGGTTCACGCGTCCCAGGTCGTGGAGATGCACGAGAGTCCAGCGGACGCGATTCGGCGGAAAAAGGACGCATCGGTCAGCAGGGCGGTGGATTTGGTGAAGCGGGGCGAGGCTCAGGCGATTGTGACGGCGGGTCACACGGGTGCCGCGGTGGCGGCCACCACGCTCAAGCTGAGGACCCTGCCTGGGGTCGAACGCCCCGCCATAGCGACCGTCTTGCCCCATCCCAACGGCTTTTTCGTCCTGGTCGATTCGGGCGCCAATATCGACTGCAAGCCGATTCAGCTGTTGCAGTTTGCGATCATGGGCGCGGTCTACGCCAACATCCTTTTTGATGTGCCCGATCCCCGTGTCGGGCTACTGAGCATTGGAGAGGAAGTGACGAAGGGCAATGAGCTCACCCGCAACGCGCATCTCCTGCTGAAGCAATCTCCGCTGAACTTCATTGGGAATGTCGAGGGCAAGCGACTGTTTACCGAGCCGGTGGACGTGGTTGTCTGCGACGGGTTCGTCGGCAACGTCGTCCTGAAGACCTCGGAGAGCATTGCCGCCTTTTTGTTCAGTTGGATCAAGCGCGAGATCATGTCCAGCTGGATGGCTCGACTCGGTGGTTTGTTGGCCGCTCCGGCCCTCCACCGGATCAAGAAGAAGTCGAACTACGAGGAGTACGGAGGGGCGCCGCTGTTGGGGGTCAACGGGATCTGCATCATCGGGCATGGGGCTTCTTCCCCGAAGGCGGTTCGCAATGCGATCTCCCTGGCTTCCACCTCGATTCAAAAACAGATGAACCAGCGGATCGTCGACGGCGTGGCCAAGTACGGCACGCGCAAGGTGATTGAATAATGCCGCGCGGAGTCCCGTTTGGTATGAACTCGGAGGGCAGCAGGTGAGTCGAAAAGCAGTGGCCAATCAGGCGGCTTGCGTGATCGAGGCCACCGGGATGTATGTCCCGGATCGGGTGCTCAACAATCACGATCTAGAGAAAATAGTCGATACTTCTGACGAATGGATTCGCACCCGCACCGGTATTGTGGAGCGCCGGATCGGGGAGGCATCGGAGACCTCGGGCACCATGGGGGCGCATGCAGCCCGTCAAGCACTGGAACGGGCGGGGATCGCCCCGCAGGAGGTCGACCTGGTGATCTGTGCCACGATCACTCCCGACATGCCCTTCCCGTCGACTGCGAGTGTCATTCAGGCTGAACTAGGCGCCTTCAATGCCGCATGTTTCGATATGGAGGCCGCCTGCGCAGGTTTCATCTATGCGCTTCAAATCGGTGCCCAGTTCCTCTATTCCGGGACCTATGACACGGTTCTCGTCATCGGCGCGGAAAAGATGAGTTCGGTGTTGGACTGGAGCGATCGCAACACTTGTGTCCTGTTTGGCGACGGCGCAGGGGCGGCGGTGCTCCGCAGGGATGAAACCGGGACTCGACGCGGACTGATCAGCACGATACTTGGGGCGGACGGCCGTTACGGCTCGATCCTTTCGGTCCCGGGTGGTGGCAGCAAGCTGCCGCCGACGGTCGAAACGGTCCAGCGCGGGGAGCACTTTCTCAAGATGTCGGGGGCGGAGGTTTACAAGCAGGCTGTGTTGCGGATGCAGCAGGCCGCGTCTGGTGCCCTCAAGGAGGCTGGTGTTGCAGCCGGGGATCTGAAGCTGCTCATTCCCCATCAGGCCAACAGGCGGATCATTCAGGCATTGGTGGATCGGTTGGGACTGCGTGACGATCAGGTCTTCATCAACCTCGACCGGTACGGCAATACCTCCGCGGCATCGGTGATCATGGCGTTGCACGAGGCCGTCGAGCAGGGGGCCTTGAAGCGTGGCGATCTTTTTATGTTTGCTGCATTTGGAGCGGGGCTCTCCTGGGCCGCCTCCCTGATGGAGTATTGAGGCCCCTGCGCGATTGGACAGCGAGGCGGGAGTGGACTCCATCGTCGAGACAGAAAAGGAACAAGGGATGCTGGGACTTCTTTTCAGTGGTCAGGGTGCGCAGTATGTCGGGATGGGACGTGCCTTGCAGGACGCCTCACAGGCGGCCCGGGGACTCTTTGCCCGTGCGGACGAGGTATTGGGCTACTCCTTGAGTTCGATCTGTTGGGAGGGGCCGGAGTCTGAGCTGGTGCGCACGGAGCATTGCCAGCCCGGTATCTATGTGGTGAGCCTTGCCGCATGGGCGGCCCTTTGCGAGCGCTGTCCGAGCCTGGATGCCCCCGGAGTTGTCGCCGCGGCCGCGGGACTCAGCCTCGGGGAATACAGCGCGCTGGCTGCGGCGGGCGGCTTTACTTTTGAGGACGGCCTTCGCCTGGTGCACACCCGCGGACGATTGATGCAGGAGGCGTGTTCAGCCTCGGACGGAGCGATGGCATCGGTCCTCGGTATGGAAGTCGAGGCATTGAGTCCCCTCTGTAGCGAACACGGCGTGGGAATCGCCAACCTGAACTGTCCCGGTCAGGTGGTGGTCAGTGGTGAGCGCTCCCGGGTCGATCGCCTTGTGGAGGCGTTAAAGGCCCAAGGGATTCGGGTCATCCCCTTGCAGGTCGCCGGTGCATATCATTCTCCCCTGATGGCGCCTGCCGCCGAGCAGTTGGGTGACGCGCTGGAGCGGACGCCTATGCAGGCGGAATTGCGGTTCCCGGTCTTTGCCAACGTCAATGCTCAGGCGCATTCTGGGCCGGAGGAGATCCGCGACCTCTTGAAGGCGCAGGTTGTTGGATCGGTGCGCTGGGAGGAGTCTATGCGGGCGATGCTCGCGTTGGGTGTGACGACTTTTGTCGAACTCGGTCCCGGCAAAGTGTTGACCGGGCTGATGCGCCGGATCGACCGCGGTGTGAAGGTGGTGCGGGTCGAAGACATGGGAACTCTTGAAGATGCGGCCGCGCAGCTGACCGGCTGATGGGTCGGGGCCGTCTCGGATCCTAATTTGAACCGGTCAGAGCTGAGGAGGAGGATACGGTGTTATTGGATGGAAAGGTAGCATTGGTCACAGGCGCAAGTCGGGGGATCGGCCGCGCGATCGCAAAAGAATTTGCCTCGCAAGGGGCGAAGGTCGCGCTCTGCGCCCGCAGTGTCGACGCCCTTCAGGCAGTTGCCGACGAGATCGCCGCTGCGGGTGGTTGTGCGCAACCTTTCGCGCTGGACGTGTCGAGCGCGGATGGGGTCCGGGCGGTTGTCGAGGCTGTGACCGAGCATTTGGGTCGCCTTGACATCCTCATCAACAACGCGGGAATCACCCGGGACGGGCTCATCGCCCGGATGAAGGATGACGCCTGGGAGGAGGTCCTCAACACCAATCTGAGGGGGGCCTTTTATTTGACCCGTGCTGCTGCGAAGATCATGATGCGGCAGCGATGCGGAAAAATCGTCAACATATCTTCCGTCGTCGGTTTGACGGGCAACCCAGGGCAAGCGAATTATGCGGCTTCGAAGGCTGGCCTGATTGGGATGACTCGCTCTGTTGCAAAGGAGTTGGGCTCGCGTAACATTCAGGTCAATGCAATTGCGCCCGGCTTCATTGTGACCGATATGACGGACAGTTTGCCGGAGGCATTGAAAGCAAAACTTTTAGAGCAGATTCCACTGGGACGCCTGGGGCAACCGGAGGAGATCGCGAAGGCAGCTCTCTTTTTGGCGAGCGATTGGAGCGATTATGTCACCGGCCAGGTACTCGCCGTTTGCGGCGGCCTAACTTGAAGTGGAGAGTTCTTCAATTCGTTGCGCTGTTTCCGTGAATGCGGGATGCGGTTCGAAAAGCATGTTGATACCGAGGAGATGAGAGATGTCCGTTGAAGATCGTGTCAAGCAAATCATTGTCGAGAAATTGCAGGTGAACGAGGATCAGATCGTACCGGAGGCTTCTTTGATGGAAGATCTGGGCGCTGATTCCCTGGATATTGTGGAATTGGTCATGGCCTTTGAAGAGGAATTCGACCAGGAGATTCCGGACGAGGACACCGAGAAGATCCGGACCGTTGGGCAGATTTTGCAGTACCTCAAGGAGCGCACTGCCTGAGATGACCGACTGGGTCCTATCGCTAGGGCCTGAACGGTCGGTTGTCCCGTCACCTTCGAGAGCATGGCTCAGGCCTGCGCACTTGCGCGGCGAGGGGCGATCGACTCGGAGGACAGCGGCAACGCATTGCCCTGCGACAACCACCCCTGCGGCCCTCGCGGACGCTCGGGTGGTTGCGGTATCGTTGAAACACCCTTCGCGCCTGAATGCAGCTTCCTCGTAGAGCACACCCTCGTTTCTTAATATTACTGGTCGGAGCGGGGCCTGCCTGCGCGGCGGATGGGATGCGGCTGTCCACAGCCCCGTCCTCCGCCGACAGAGGCGGCTGCAGAGCACAGCACCCATGGAGAGTCTGATGGAGGTCCAACAACACCGGGTAGTCGTAACTGGAATCGGAGTCATTTCCGCCCTCGGCGAAGATCTCCCCACCTTCTGGTCCAATCTGACCGCCGGCAAGAGCGGTATTCGACCGATCACGCGCTTCGACGCCACTGATTATACCTCGCGAATAGCGGGGGAGGTGGTGGATTTTGATCCCAACCGCTATATGGATCCGAAGCTGGCGCGAAAGACCGCTCGTTTTACGCAGATGGCCGTGGCCGCCTCCAATATGGCACTTCAGGATGCCGGCCTTAAGATCGGAGAGAACGCCGATCCACTGCGCACCGGCGTCTTTGTCGGCTCCGGCGTCGGAGGGATCGAAGTGATCGAGGAGCAGATCATCACGATGCACACACGCGGACCGAAACGGATCAGTCCGTTCTTCGTGCCGATGATGATCGCGAATATGGGCGCGGGAGTGGTCGGCATCGAGACCGGCGCCAAGGGGCCGAACCTTGCCACCGTCAGTGCCTGTGCTTCCGGTGCTCATGCCCTGGGTGAGGCGATGAACCTGCTGCGTTGCGGTCGTGCCGAGGTGATGCTCAGCGGCGGTGCCGAGGCGGCGGTCTCCCCCTCTGGAATCGGCGGGTTCTGTGCCTTGCGAGCACTCAGCCAGCGCAACGACGAACCGGAAAGGGCGAGTCGCCCCTTCGACAAGGATCGGGATGGGTTCGTCATGGGTGAGGGTGCCGCGATGCTCGTTTTGGAAACGCTCGAGCATGCGTTGGCGCGGGGTGCGAGGATTTACGCGGAGTTCGCCGGGTTTGGCGCGACCTGTGACGCCTATCACATGACCGCACCCTCTGATGACGGCGAAGGCGCAGCGCGGTCGATGCAGATTGCGATGGAGGACGCCGGCCTGGGCCTGGATCAGATCGACTACATCAATGCACATGGGACCGCTACCCCGCTTAATGATCGTTGCGAAACCGCCGCCATCAAACGGGTCTTCGGCGATCTCGCCTACAAGGTTGCGATCAGCTCGACCAAGTCGATGACCGGTCACTTGCTGGGAGCCGCGGGAGCTATGGAGATGGCCGCTAGTGTGTTGGCCATCCACAACGGGCTGGTCCCCCCGACGATCAACCTGGAGACCCCGGATCCTGATTGCGATTTGGACTATGTGCCGAACAAGGCCCGTTCCATGAAAGTGCGTGCGATCCTCAACAATGCGCTTGGCTTCGGGGGGCACAACGCCACCCTCTGTGCCACGGAGTTTACTGCCTGATTCAACTTACAACCTGGGGAAGTCCGTAGCGGGGGGATCCTCTGAACCCTTCCCCATTCCATATCCCGCCGCTTGCAATGCCCTGTGGCTTCGGTAGATTATCCTTCTATCCAAAACCCGAGGATTGCCTGCAGCACTCACTGCATTTCCATACCCCGGTGAAGGCGGGGAACACGTTTTCTGAAGGAATTGAAGTGCCATGAAAAAAGAAATTCATCCCACCGTTGTTGACGCGACTGTCACCTGTGCCTGTGGTCGCGTGCTCCATACCAAATCCACCGTCGCCGAGATGCGCGTCGGTATCTGCTCCGAATGCCATCCCTTCTTCACCGGCAAGCAGAAGTTCGTGGACACCGCGGGCCGCGTCGAGCGCTTCAAGCGCCGCTACAACATGAGCTGATCACAGACTCCTTCCTCGGCCGTCGCCACCGCTTGGACTCGCATGAGGCATCCACGGAGCGTCGGCCTTTTTTCGATCCCGAGGATTCGATTTCATGTCCGAACAATGGGACAAAATCCGCAGGCGTTTTCAGGACCTCGAGCACGAGTTGAGCCGGCCGGACCTCTTCACCAATCCGCAGAACGCGAAGCTCGTCACCCGCGAGCACGCACGTCTGCGCGAGATCCTCGAGATCCACGATACGCTCCAGAAGGTGCGTGGACAGATCATCGACAACGAGGCCATGTTGCACGGGGAGGAAGGCGGCGACGACCTCGAGTTTCGCGAGATGGTCGAGGACGAGCTGACCCGGCTCTCGGAGCGGGAGGCCGAGCTGGTGAAGAAGCTGCAACTCTTGCTTGTGCCGCCTGATCCGAATGACGATCGCAACATCATCATCGAGATTCGTGCCGGGACTGGAGGTGAGGAGGCGGCCTTGTTTGCCGGGGACCTGTTGCGCATGTACACCCGGTACGCTGAACAGCGGGGATGGCGGCTTGAACACCTCGACATGAGCTCTGCGGAGCGAGGGGGCGTCAAGGACGTTGTCTTCAGCCTTCAGGGGGAGTTGGTCTATCGCTACATGCGGCATGAGAGCGGTGTCCACCGGGTCCAGCGTGTGCCGGTGACCGAGTCCAGCGGGCGCATCCATACCTCGGCCGCCACGGTGGCGGTCCTGCCCGAGGCCGAGGAGGTTGAGATCGACCTTCCGGCTGAGGACATCCGTATTGATGTCTACCGCAGCAGCGGTCCTGGGGGGCAGAGCGTCAACACGACCGACTCCGCCGTACGCATCACCCACATCCCCACCGGCGTGGTGGTGACCTGCCAGGATGAGAAGAGTCAGCACAAGAACAAGGCCAAGGCGTTGCGGATCCTGCGTGCGCGCATCCTGGAAATGCTTCAGCAGCAGGAGCATGAAAAGCAATCCGCCGAACGGCGGACCCAGGTCGGCTCCGGCGATCGCAGCGAGCGGATCCGGACCTACAATTTTCCTCAGAACCGAGTGACCGACCATCGCATCCACCTCACGCTCCACAGCCTCGATCGGGTGATGGAGGGCGAAATCGATCCGATCATCGACGCCTTGGTGGAGCACACCCTTCAGGAGCGATTGAAGGAGAGCGGCGCCGCAGGCGCGCTCAAGCCTTCTTGAACCGTCGGCATGGTACCTCCTCAGCACGAATCCAAGTCCATGCTCACCGTGGGTGAAGTCCGAGATGCCGCCCAGCGGTTCCTGGAAGAGCGGGGCGTGGAGAACGCCCGGTTCGTCTCGGAGGTGCTTGTGTCCGAGGTTCTGGGCTGGGATCGCCTCCGGGTATACCTCGATTTTGAACGTCCGATGAGCATGCCCGAGCGGGATGCATTGCGCGCATGGGTCCGCGAATGCGCCGGCGGACGGCCGTGGCAGTATGTCCTGGGTGCCACGGACTTCTATGGCCACCGGATCGAGGTCGATCCCGTCGCGCTGATTCCGAGGCCTGAGACCGAACTATTGGTCGACCGTTGTCTGGAAGCGATGAAAGAAATCCGACCTGCGCATCGTTTAAGGGCCGCGGATGTCGGAACCGGAACCGGTTGCATCCTGGTCGCGCTTGCTTCGGAAGCGGGGCATGCCGAGGAGACACAATGGATCGGAATCGACCGCTCGTCTGCGGCCTTGGGCTTGGCCGCCCGGAACATTGCAGGACACGGACTGGCGGGCGTGCAATTGGTTCAGGCCGATTTGCTGGGACCGGTTGGACAGGCGGCCCTGGACGTCGTCGTAGCGAATCTTCCTTACATCCCGGCGGGAGAGCTGGAACATCTGCCTCGATCGGTGCGGGATCACGAACCTCATCTGGCATTGGACGGTGGAGCCGAGGGTTTGGACCTGGTCTTTGCGCTGATGGAACAATCTGAGCGAGCGCTGCGTCCGAACGGCTGGCTCGGGATGGAGCTTGGAATTCACCAGGCCGCTGCGGTCCGTGAACGGCTGGGGCAGGGACCTTGGGACAAAATTGAAACGATTCGGGACTATGCAGGAATTGAACGGATTGTAACCGCCTATCGGGCCTGCTAAGGTGCCATCAGCCTTTTGAAATAACAGGGGACATCCCCAAGCGGGAGGTCATGGGAGAGTCCGTTGCCGCGCTGTTGGTGCGGCACGAACAGGAGAACGAACCGACTATGAAATCACTTGCACCACTTTTGGTCGTGATCATTCTCGCCGTCGGCGGGTACAAGGTTTACGGCATGTACAACGAGATCCAGGCCCTCAAGAAAGAGGTCTCGGATCTCAAGGCTGAGAATCGGGATTTGACCTCCAAGAACAACGAGCTCCAGAGCAAGGTTACCCAGTTGGAGCAGGAGCTCGAGGAGGCCAAACAGAACAACATGGGCATGGGCGCTCCCATGGGCGGAGGCCAGCAGGCAGGCGGTCCTCCCGCGGGTATGACCGAGATCACATGCAATAACTGCAGTGGACGCGGCATGGTTTCCTTCACGGGAATGGACGGTCGAACGCGGCAGGGGCCGTGTCCTGTGTGCGGTGGGGCCGGAAAGAAAGTGTTGCGCATCCCAGAAGGTAATGTCGTATGTCCCACCTGCGGCGGCATGCAATTCATACCCAAGGCGAGCGGCTCCAGTGGCAGCCGTAATGTCGGAGGTGGCAGCGGCGGTGGCAGCAGCTTCTCCCGCACCTCTGGGGTCGGCGGCCGGGAGCTCTGCTCCTTCTGCTCGGGACGCGGGTATATCAAGGGCACCCCTGGTCAGGATCCCAATGATCCCTATGGCCAGGGTGGAATGGGCGGGTATTAAACCCTTCCTTGAATTCCCGTAAAGAAAACAGCAGCCTCCCTACCGGTGCTCTTCACTGCAGGGAGGCGCCCTGATCAAGGCTCGGGTGGCTTCCCGATGGTGAAGCCCGCCCGGGCCTTCTGCTGAATGAGCAATCGGGAGTGTCGAATGGGAACCATCGAGCGCTTGTGCGGAGGGGGTGTTGAGGAGGCTTTGCCCTGAGCCTTCCAACCTGAATCAGGCTTGCCATTGATTTCGATTTCGATTTCGATTTCGATTTCGATTTCGATTTCGATTTCGATTT
>CALLYA010000349.1 GCA_937875495.1 uncultured Verrucomicrobiota bacterium | reverse complement strand
AGCTCGATTAGCTCGATTAGCTCGATTAGCTCGATTAACTCGATTAGCTCGATTAACTCGATTAGCTCGATTAGCTCGATTAACTCGATTAACTCGATTAGCTCGAGCCCCATCGATCCCGATTCCGATAGCGACCCCGACCCCGATTTTCTTTTTTCTGCCTCTGCGGCCTCTCGGGAGGCGTCCGAGGCTCGCCCAAGACCGGAATCTTCGTAACCTTTTGCATCGATCGGGATCTTGTTGGCAGAATCACACACGCCAAAGGAGCCGAGTCATGCAATCCGATGCCAACATCATCCAACAGGTCACACAGGGCGACCGCAACGCCTTCGAGCCACTCGTCGAGCGCTACAAAAAATTCGTCTTCGCCATCGCTTGGTCACGCATCGGCGATTCCGTGCTCGCGGAGGATATCACCCAAGACGCCTTCCTCCAGGCCTATCGTCACATCGCGACCCTGCGCAATCCAGCCAAGTTCCCAGCCTGGCTCGCACGCATCACGCGCAACCTCACCTCAGCCGCCATCCGCAAACAGGCAAAGGAACGCTCCAGCCTCCAGCAGTGGAAGCTCGATTCCTTCGCACCCGTCGCCATCGCGGACCCTATTCCGCCCCATACCGACCCCGACATCCACGCGACCTTGAGCACGACCATCGCCAATCTCCCGGATTCCCACCGCGAGTGCCTCGTCCTCTACTACCTGCAAGGACTCGACCAAACCACCTGCGCTCGGCATCTCGGGATCTCCGAGGGGACCTTCCGTACACGCCTCCACAGGGCACGCACCTCCCTCAGGAGCGAACTCGAACAGGCGCTCGCACGCGATCTCGCCCGGCTCGAGCCGAATAAACACATCACCGCTCGTGTCATGAATGTGCTGCCCGCAGGCCCGCTCTTCGCGCACGCAGCACGCATCCCCCTCGCCGGGATGCTCCTGCCCCTGCTCCAGCTCCTGCCCGCCGCCATGCTTTACGGCGAGCTGAGCTGGTTTCAGCGGGGACTCGAACGGAATTACCGTCACAACGCACGCGAGCGCCGGGGGGTCATGCACTCCAACCTCCTGCGGCTCATCCTCGTGATCGTGCCGGTCCTCCTGGTCTCCGGCTGGATCACTCGAACCTATGGCTATCAAACCCTCTACGCGGTTCTCGCCGTATCGCTGCTGCCCGGTCTCTACCCCGCAGCACGCCTCATCCGATACAACCGCTCACCCTTCATCCTGGCGAGCCTCCTGCAAATCCTCATCATGGGCGCCAGCTTCGCCCTGATCGGCTTCGCCGGCTTCCCGGTCTTTACCTTCTTCATCGCACTGCTCATCATCAATATCCTGCTCTACCTGACCCGAAAGAGCATGCCCATGCGCAACGATTATAATCTCTTCTTCCGCGCCGCCGCAGGTGAGCTCACGCTCGAAACTCCGCCTTCCCAACCGTTCCCACTTCCTACACCCACTACCGTGAAGAGCTTCCTCTTCCTGCTCGGCAATGCCTTTCTCATGGTCGACACGCGCCGCCGCGACAGCGACACCGTGCTCTACCTGCCACCCGTCGTGCCTAACGTTTGGACCATGCTCTTCCCCTGTGCTGGTCGCAACAACTCCACCCTCACTCTCCACCCCGACGGCAGCTGCCTGGCCAGACTCACCGAGCAGGATCACAGAGGCCTGAAGACCCTGTTCCCTGAAGCGGACCTCTCCCCAGCCGCACTCGAGCAACAGGTCGGCCTCGCCGCGCAATCCGCCTGGAATCACACCGCACAAGGCACTCCCGAGGAAGGACTCCGCGCACTGCAACCGCTGGATGACTCCATCCTATTCAAGGCGCCGCCCCACCAGCTCAAGTGCTTCCGGGTCATCTTCATCCTCGCCATCGTCTGCGCGGCCCTGTGCGGGGTGGTGCTCATTGTCGCACACTCGTTCGGCGCGTTTCAGTGACCCGCCTATCGGCGCGGCCCCCTCACCGTCCCGTCAGTTCCTTGAACCCTCGATAGACCACCGGGTCGTCCGCGATCCCGTCGAACTCAAACGGTTGATACTGGTTGTGCTCCTTCAACATCAGGCCCCAGGACCCCCCATTCTCAACGCTCAACCGTAAGGCTTGCGCCGCCTCGGCGCCCACCTTGTCGTCCTCGTTACAGACAATCGGCTTGCCAAACCGCTTCAACACCTGGATCCGCTCCGGTATCTGTGCGAGCGAGGTGCCGTTGAAGTGGATCAGCAGAAAGTCGACCGCCTCCGCCAGACGGTCATGATACCCCCCATGCCCCAGCCCGCTGGTCGACACCAGCAGCCCAGGTGCCGCTTCCCGAACCGAACGCACCAGCTCGATCTGCCCCTCCGGTGTCGCCAGCACCGGATGGTCGAACCCGCCGTGATCGAACTCGTTCGCGATCTCTAAGACCACATTGGTCAACCCACACCGCTCGATCCAACCGACGACCTCCAACAGCCCCCGCCGCACCGCCGCCTCATCCGCCAGCACCTGGTCCTGACGCTGGTAGTAACAGCCCAGAATCACCGCCAGCCCCAAACGGTCACACGCCTCGATCACTCCCCGCACACGCTCCATATAGGCATGCCGCAATGCGCCGTCCGGCTGGAAACCGGAGTTCAGCGCGCCTTCGTAGCCAGGCATCCCACCCTGAATATTGAGCGTGATCGCATGCACCCCCGCCTGCGCATACTCCGGCAATACAGACAGAAACCGCTCCGTATTCGCCGCCGCATCGAAATCGCTGCGATTACGGTCCTCAAACGTCGCGTTCACCATCCGCACATTCAACAACCGCCCCTGCGCCGGTGTCCCCAGCGCCGTTTCCACACCGTTGATCACCCAGTGCTCCCCCTCGATCCCGACCCGCGTCCGGGCCTCAAACCGGGGATCCACATGCACGCTCAAGTGCGCCATCGCCACCTCGCCCCGCGCGTTCGCACGCTGCACCCGCACTAAGTAATCGCCCGGCCGCGCAAACCGATGCTCCACTACCGCATATCCGTCCTTCGCATGCACCACCGCGTTGCCGTCCGATCGCACCCGAACCTCCGGGCTTCCATCGCCGAAATCCCAGACCTCGTCCCCCGCCTGAGTGAGAAACGATCGCACCTTGAAGACCACCGGATCCCCCACACGAATCCCCACCGTGGGATGGTAGTTCGCATGGATCGAAGGCGGCATCCCTTCACGCCCACCCGCAGGATCCATCACCTGTACCACCGCGAAATCCCACGCCGTCGCCCCCGTGGCATCCGTCACCCGAAGGACCTCGCTGTACACCCCCGGCTTGTCATAAGACCGCTCCACGATCGGCCCCTCCGCCGTGCCGCCGTCCGTAAAGCGCCAGTCGAAACGGACGATCTCACCCGCGGCGCTCCAGGAACGCGAGCCGTCCAGCCGGGCGATGCCGCCAACCGGGACCAGATGGTGCGGACGCGCCACCGCAACGATCCGCGGGGCATATTCAACCAGGTACGCCTCCCATATATACGGATACGGATCCTGCTTCCCCCACGCGCCCGAGGGCTGCCGGCTCGTGATGTCGAAATGCAGGTGCGACCACCCCCCACTGCCGCCTTCCTTGCCGAGCAACCCGATCCGCTGCCCCATTCGGACCCGATCCCCAGCCGCGACCTCGATCCGTGAAAGATGGCTGTAGCGGTAGTACCAGCCGCGCGCGTCCAGCACGTAGATCACATCGTAGCGCTGCTGCACCGGTGATTCAGCGTGCTCCGGCAATGTCGTGCCCGCAGCACTCACCACCAGGCCGTCCGTCGCAGCCAACACCTCGGTCAGACCCTCCGAACCACCGAAGTCCGTGCCGTAGTGATAGTAGATATTCTTCTGCCCCGGCGTCTCCGCGGCATCCACAAAACAAGGCTCGTTGCCCATCTGCGTATCGCTCACAAACAGACGCTGCCGGATCGGATACGTGAAGGTCCCCGGCCGCAACAAGGGCGATCCCGCGGGCCAGAGCCGAAACCGCGCCGCCTTCTCGATCGCCCATGCATTCGACTTGCTGCTGTTGGCGGCATAGCCACGCGTCACCGGACAGTCGATCCGCACACCCCCGACCGTGACCGGCACGCGGTAGAGCGCCGAACCGAGCTCCACCCGCTCGCCGTTCACCTCTACCTCCACCCGCGCCTCACGTACCGCCTCGCGCAGGGAATCACGCCGCTCCTCCAGATTCAGCAGCTTGACCTCCGCCACCGAGCCGTCCGCCAGTTCCACCCGCGCCGCCTCACCCACCTCCAGGTCGACCGTTCGCAACAGCGGCTCCGTGGCCTGGCCCCAACCCACTGCGCAACCAAGGCCGCCGATGAACAACCCGCATAATGTCATGATCCCAA
>CALLYA010000348.1 GCA_937875495.1 uncultured Verrucomicrobiota bacterium | reverse complement strand
TGCGGCGAACAAAGCCGCACGGGGACAGTGCGGTCTCAACCAGGTGAAATATCCCCATCCGGTGTGCCTCATGCCTCGCCTGTGCTTGACAGCGAGAGCCCGACTGAAGTAGGATCGTCATAGTAATGATTCCTATTGATGGGTCGTCGGGTGCTCTGTGCGTCGCCAGTGCCGCGGACCCGGTTCCGGCGCCCGTAACACGTTTCCACAACGGTTTCTTTATCCCGGACTCAACCCCAACCCTCTGAAGAAGGAGATGCGTATGTCGGACAAAAAGATCTTAACCACCGCCGCTGGGATCCCTGTTCCGGACAATCAGAATTCGCTGACTGCCGGTGAGCGTGGACCGACCCTGATGCAGGATCACTACCTGCTGGAGAAACTCGCCCATTTCAATCGCGAGCGGATCCCGGAGCGTGTGGTCCATGCGAAGGCGGCCGGCGCGCACGGTGTTCTCACGGTCACCCACGACATTACCCGGTATACGCGCGCCAAGCTCTTTTCAGAGATTGGCAAGCAGACCGAGGTCCTCGGCCGTTTCTCCACGGTGGCGGGGGAGAAGGGCTCCGCGGATACGGTCCGGGACGTCCGCGGCTTCGCGCTCAAGTTTTACACGGAGGAAGGCAACTGGGACTTGGTCGGCAACAACACCCCGGTCTTCTTCATCCGGGATGCGATCAAGTTCCCCGACTTCATCCACACGCAGAAGCGGGATCCGGCGACGAACGCCGCCCGGGATTTCGCCCAGTGGGATTTTTGGTCACAGGTCCCCGAGTCGTTGCACCAGCTGACGATCCTCTTCTCCGACCGCGGGATCCCGCAGGGTATTCCATTTATAAACGGGTATGGCAGCCATACCTACAGCTTCATCAATGCGGAGAACGAGCGATTCTGGGTCAAATTCCACTTCAAGACCCAACAGGGGATCCGCTGCATGCCGGTTGAGGAGGCGACCCGTCTGGCCGGGGAGTGTCCAGATTATCATACCCTGGAACTCTACCGCGCGATCGAGCGTGGGGAGGGACCCAAATGGACCTTCTACGTGCAGGTCATGCCGGAGAAGGATGCGGAGAATTACCGGTGGAATCCGTTTGATCTGACCAAGGTATGGCCGCATGCCGACTATCCGCTGATCGAGGTCGGGGTGCTGGAGATGAACCGCAATCCGGAGAACTATTTCGCTGAGATCGAGCAGGCGGCCTTCTCCCCCGGCAACGTGGTCCCCGGGATCTCTTTCTCCCCCTGCAAGATGCTCCAGGCCCGAATCTTCTCTTATGCGGACGCCCATCGCTACCGGCTCGGCACCAATTTTGAGCGGCTGCCGGTCAATGCCCCACACGCCACCAAGGTCCAGAATCCTTACCAGCGCGATGGCGCGATGCGGTTTGATGACAACGGCGGGGGGGATCCGAACTACGAGCCGAACAGCCTCGGCGGCCCGGTCGAAGAGCCATCCTATGCGGAGCCGCCGCTGAAGATCTCTGGGGATGCGGACCGTTATGAGCAAAAGCGGGGAGTCGACGACGATTACATCCAACCGGGAAACTTGTACCGGTTGATGAGTCCGCAGGAGCAGGACCGTCTGGTGCAGAACATCGCCGGCAGCCTCGGCAAATGCCCGCAGTGGCTGCAGGAGAAGATGGTCGCGCACTTCACCCGCGCCGACGAGGCGTATGGTGCCGGTCTGGCCAAGGCGCTCGGTCTGAAATAAGCAAGAGAAGAAACGAATCGCCGACCCAACAGGCGGCATCCCTTCAACCGGCGGCGGGAACCATCCCGTCGCCGGTTTTTTTTCGACGTCACCCATTGACACCCCCGCTTGATCGGAGGAATGTGAAGAGTGATTCACAATTCACAACGCGGAAGGATACGGGGGATGAGGGCGCCGAAGGCGGATACTGTGTTGCGGCAGGAGCAGATCACGGAGGCGGCGATGGGGCTGATTGCGCAGCACGGTATGGCCGGGCTGAGCATCGCGGCCATCGCGGAGCGGGTCGGGATCGTGCCCTCTGCCGTGTACCGGCATTTCCCGGGCAAGGAGGCCGTCCTCGATGCGGTGCTCGATCTGCTCCGCATTCGAATGCGTGCCAACGTGGAGGCGGTCAGGGCCGAGTTCGCGAGTCCGCTCGAGCAGCTTCACGCCCTGCTCCATCGCCATCTGACCATGCTGGTGGAGAACCGGGCTTTCCCCTACGTCGTCTTTTCACACCTCGCACAGGAGCAGGACCCCGCCCGCCGCGCACGCCTGGAGGATACCATGCACCGCTTCATCCAGCAGGTCGCCGAGATCGTCCGCCAGGGGCAGCGCAACGGTGAGATTCGGCCCGACCTCTCCCAGCGGAGCGTGGCCGTCATGTTCATCGGATTGGTCCTGCCGACCGCACTCCTCTTCCGGTTGTCCCAAGGTGAGTTCGATCCCTTGGGGCACCTCCGGACGGCATGGCCCACCTTTGTACGCGGCATCCAGGCCGACCACACATCCCACCCAACCGACCGACTAAGGAGGCAAACATGAGAGCGATCGTCGATCGTGAGAAATGCATTGGCTGCGGCCAATGCGCCGAGATCTGTCCTTCCGTCTTCGAGATGGTGGACGACGTCGCAGTGGTCAAGACCGACCCGGTCCCGACCGACCAAGAGGTCGCCTGCCGGCAGGCCGCCGATTCCTGCCCCGTCGAGGGCATTGTCATCGTGGACGAACCGTGACTCCCATCCCATCCAATCCCATTGCAGGCCGACCGGTCGGCTCTCCATGAACCCCATTTGAGCCGGCTCGGCACACCCCTTCAGCCGTTCACTTCCCTCCTCCTACCCCTATGAAACCCAACCTCACCAGCACCCTTCGAACCCTTCTGCGCCGGGCACTGCGCATCATCCCTCCCCTGATCGCCCTCGGCGTCGTCGTGTGGTTGGTACGTTCCCGCACCGGCCCGGTCGAGGTCGAGCCCCAGGAAGAGGCCCGGCCGATGCGCGTCGTCGAGGCGCCGGCCGTCGACCTCATTCCGCGCGTGATCGGGTATGGCTTGGTCGATGCGGCCAACACCTGGCGCGCGGTCGCCGAGGTGAAAGGGACCGTTGTCTCGGTCGACCAGCGGCTCCAGGCCGGCCAGCTGATCGCTCAGGGGACCCGACTGCTCCAAATCAACCCGGCGGACTACGAACTGGCGGTCGCGCGGCTGCAGGCAGGGATTGCCGAGGCCGAGGCACGCATGGAAGAGCTCGATGCCGAAACCGCCAACATGGCGGCTTCGCTCGAGATCGAGCAATCCTCCCTCACCCTGGCGGAGACCTCGCTGGAGCGATTGCGCGAACTCCTGGCCCAGGAGGCCATCCCGCAGGATCAGATCGATCGGGAGCAACGTCAGGTGTTGCAACAGCGGCTTGCGATCCGTCAACTGGAGAACGCCATCGCCCTCATTCCCGCCCGACGCAAGGCGCTCGAAGCCGGGGTTGCCGCGCTGGATGTTCAACTCCGGCAAGCCCAACTCGACCTCGACCGGACCGTGATCGAGGCCCCGTTCGATTGCCGACTCGGCGCGGTACGAATCGAGAAGGGCCAGTTCCTGACCGCGGGCCAGGTCTTGTTCGAGGCGTTTGGTACCGATGCCGTCGAGGTGGAAGGCAAGTTCCGCCCGGAACAGCTCCAGAGCCTCCTGAGCGAGGAGAAGCGGATCCGCCTCACTGCCGACCTCAGTATGGAGCTGCTGCAGGAGTTGTTTGATCTGACGGTGATGGTCCGATTGCGCAACGCCGACTGGGAGGCGGTCTGGCCCGCACGCTTCGATCGGCTCCGGGAGTCGGTCGATCCTCGCACGCGTACGATATCGGTCGTTCTCAGGATTGACGATCCGTACACCGCCATCATCCCCGGGATCCGGCCCGCACTCGTCCCCGGCATGTATTGCTCGATCGAGCTGCAGGCGCCGCCTCGCCCCGCAACTGTGATTGTCCCCCGTACCGCCGTGCATGGCGACCACCTCTTCGTCCTTGACGCCGAGCAGCGACTCCGCAGGCGACCCGTGGTGCCGACCCTTTTCCAGGAGGACTTCGCCGCGATCGGCGAGGGACTGGAGCCGGGAACCGTCGTGATCGTCTCCGATCCGACGCCGGCCATTGAGGGGATGAAGATCGAGGCCATCACAGATGCCGAGCTCATCAGCCGCATCCGTCGTCAGGCCGAGGGCGAAGCCGAGGTGCGGCCATGATCCGCTTCTTTACCGGACACCCCACCGCGGCCAACTTGTTCATGGGTCTTTTCCTGGTCGCGGGGCTCCTCTCCCTGCCGCGGCTCCTCCGGGAGACGATGCCGGACTTCGCGCCCAGTGAAGTCGAGATCCGCGCCGTCTACCCCGGTGCCACCGCCGAGGAGGTGGAGGAGACGATCAGTCGCCGCATCGAAGACGCGCTCGACGAGGTCAATTACGTCCATGAAATTCGGACCGACTCCCGCGAGGGCCTGGCGATCACCGTGGTCGAAATGGATGAGAAGGGCGATTTCGCTGTCTTCTTCAACGACATCGAACGCGCCATCGGCGCGATCGATACCTTCCCCGTCGAAGTCGAGGACCCCATCATCGAGGAGCTCGGCAGGACCGATCTCGTCCTCGGCGTGCTGGTGTCGGGTCCCCTCTCCGTCCCTGATTTGAAGGACTATGCGGAGGACCTGAAGGACCGCATGCAGGAGGCCGGACTCTCCCTGGTCGAGATCGAGGGCTTCTCCGATCATCAATTGCGGATCGCTCTGGACGAGTCCGCCTTGCGCAGTCGCGGACTGACCGTGCCTGGGATCGCCGCGGCGATCGCGGCCCAGAGCCGGGACCTGCCGTTGGGCATGCTCGAGACCCGCGACGGCGACATCCTCTTGCGCTTCGACGAACAGCGCACCGCTCCGATCGGCCTGGAGAAGCTCGTCGTCTATGCCGATCAGGCCGGTGGCATGGTCTATCTGGGCGACATCGCCCAAATCGAGGACCTCTTTGAGCTGCCGGAGCAGAAGATCGTCATGGGGGGAGAGCGCTCCGCCCTGATCAACATTCTCAAGACCAAGGCCGAGGACACCATTCGCGTGGCCAAACTGGCCAAGGAGTTCCTCGAAACGGAACGTGCCCGGCATCCCCAAATGTCGCTGACCGTCACGCAGGATCAGTCCTTAATCCTGGTCGACCGCCTACGCATGCTGGTCTCCAACGGGATCCAGGGTTTGATCCTCGTCTTTTTGGTGATGTGGGTCTTCTTTCACGTGCGCGTCTCGTTCTGGGTGGCGATGGGGCTGCCGGTCTCCTTTCTCGGCGCGTTCCTGATCGCACCGCAGGTCGGTCTGACGGTCAACATGTTCACCATGGTCGGCCTGCTCCTGGCGCTCGGTCTGCTCATGGACGACGCGATCGTGATCGCCGAAAACATTGCGGCGCATCGTCAACAGGGCAAAGGCCCTCTGGCCGCTGCGATCGACGGGACTCAGGAGGTCGCCGCCGGGGTCTTCTCCTCGTTCATCACCACCCTGTGTGTCCTCCTCCCGCTGGCGTTCATCGGCGGACAGATCGGGCGTGTCCTACGGGTCGTGCCGCTGATGCTGTTACTGGTCCTGGCGGTCAGCCTGATCGAGGCCTTTGCGATCCTGCCGGCTCACCTGAACCACGCCATGCATCATTTCGACCCGAACAAGGCGGGAACCATTCGCCGCCGGTTCGACGCCTCCATCGAGTGGCTCCGCCGCAATCTGGCCGGCCGGGTTGTCGCCTGGCTCCTGGTCAGGCGGATCTGGGTGGTTTCAGTGGTCTTTGCGATCTTCATCCTGTCGATCGGGATGCTCGCGGGCGGAAAGCTCAAGATCCAGGGTTTTCCAGATCTGGAGGGAGACGTCGTGGTCGCTCGCCTGCTGATGCCGCAGGGCACCCCATTGGTCCGAACCGAGCAGACGGTCGATCACATTCTGGAGGCCCTGGAACGGACCAATCAGGTCTTCACGCCGGCTCAGCCTGAGGGGCGTGAACTGGTCGAACAGGCCTTCGTCCAATTCGCCCACAACACCGAAGCCTTCGAGGTGGGACCGCACGTGGCGACCATCACGGTCGACCTGCTCGGTGCCGAGCAGCGCAGCGGCACGATCGAGGAATACCTGTCCGAGTGGCGACAACAGATCGGGGTCATCCCCGATGTCCTGAGCCTCACCCTGAGCGAGCCTGCGTTCGGTCCCGCCGGACGGCCGATCGAGATCCGCCTCAGGGGCTCAGACCTGGATCGGATGCAGGCCGCGGCCGACTCCCTGACCGCCTGGTTCGGCCGCTTTCCCGGTGTGGTCAACCTCTCGCACGACCTGCGACCCGGGAAGCCGGAGTGGCGCTTCAGGATCCGACCGGACGCCCACGCCCTGGGCCTGACCTCCACAGAGGTCGCCCGCCAATTGCAGGGGGCGTTTCAGGGGCTCGTCGTCGACGAGATCCAGGTCGGAAACGAGGCCTACGAGATCGAGGTGCGGCATCGTCCGGAGGATCGTACAGGCCTGGATGCCCTGGACGCTTTCGTCCTCTTCGCACCGGATGGGCGTGAAGTCCCTCTGCAGAGCGTCGCCGTTTGGGACTCTGCCCGGGGGTGGGCACGGGTGGCACGGTTCAACCGCATGCGTGCGGTGACGATCTTCGGCGATGTCGACACCCGGTTGGTGAACACAAACGAGTTGATGCGTCGATTCCAATCGGAGATCCTGCCGGAGTTCCAGCGGCAGTATCCGGACCTCAAGCTCGCCATCGCCGGGGAGATTGAGGAGACCGGGCGCGCCCGGAAATCGATGCTCGGTGCGCTCGGCCTCGGGATGCTCGGCATCTTCGTCCTGTTGAGTTTCCAGTTCAGGACCTATACCGAACCGCTGATCGTGATGATCGCGATTCCCTTCTCCATGATCGGCGTGATTTGGGGGCACGCACTGCTGGGCGTACCGGTGAGCATGCCGAGCCTGCTTGGCTTCATCGCCCTCTCCGGGGTGGTGGTCAACGACTCCATCCTGCTGGTCATCTTTCTGAAGAACGCACGGCAGCGAAAGGATTCGATCCTTGAGGCCACCGCCAGCGCGAGCGGCGAACGTTTTCGGGCGGTCCTGCTGACCTCAAGTACGACGATTGCCGGGCTGCTCCCGATCCTGTTCGAGCGCAGTCTGCAGGCGCAGATCCTGAAGCCGCTGGTGATCAGCACCGCCTTCGGCCTCATGGCCTCCACCCTCCTGGTGCTCCTCGTTTTCCCCTGTATGTACATGCTCCTCGCCGACCTCGGCTGGACGGAAGATTTGCCTGATGCCTAGGGGCATCAGGCGAGGTCGGAGGTCCGCAGCACGGCTTCGCGTGCTGCTGTCCG
>CALLYA010000347.1 GCA_937875495.1 uncultured Verrucomicrobiota bacterium | reverse complement strand
AGCCCGGGCCGCGACCGCACCCAGGGCCACCGCACCCACAACCGGACGTGATGCCGCTGCCAGCGGGCGCACTTCCGCCGCTTGGGCCGGTCAGCCCACCGCACCAAGTGCGGACACCGGCGCAGTCACCCAGGCCCCTGGCCAAGCCCGGGCCGCGACCGCACCCAGGGCCACCGCACCCACAACCGGACGTGATGCCTCTGCGACCGGACGCGTCACCCCCAGCACACGTGCGGGCCAAGGCGCCGTCGCCTTCCCCACCACGGAATCGCTGCGACAACCCTCCAGCGCCCGAAGCGCAACTGCGGGCACACGCTCGACCGCATCTGCCGGCGGCCGCACGAGCACGGCCCCGACCGTGCGTGGCAACAGTGCCGCACCTACACCCGACCTGGACAGGGCGCGAAGTGCCATCTCCTCGCGGAGCAATACGCCCGCAACAGCTTGGCCCACTCGCTCCTCAGTTCGGTCCGCCGCTCCAAGCAGCAACACCCGGGCAACCCCCACTGCTCGCTCCTCGAGCAGCTGGCCGGAAGTCCAACGCACGCCCTCCAGCGTGCGCCAGGCAACCCCGAGCGCACGCAGCACTACCGGGCTGCCGAGCACAAGAAGCGGAATCACTGGACGCCAGCCGACGACCTCGAGCCGGTCGACCCCGAGCCTGAGTACGAACAGGCCGTCGACTTCGTCAGGGACCACCAGCAGGATGACGCCCAGTGTGCGAACCCCCACACGGAGTAGCACATCCCCGAACAGCGCACGTATCACGCGCACGCCGAGCCCATCGACGAATACCCGATCGATGGCCCGTCCGACCGCGCCGACCACGCGCAGCATCAGCCCCTCCACCCGGAGTCGCTCGAGCAGTGGATTGCGGTCCTATAACACCCCGGCTCCGTCGAGGTCGACAGGGTCGTCCTCGGTGAGAAGGACCCCCACCGCTCCCAGCTCGGCCAGACCAAGGGTTTCATCATCCTCACCCTCCCGCGCACCGCGCGCGGCAACCCCGTCGGTCCGGCCGCAGCAATCCGCGCCGCGCTCATCCGCGCCACGCTCAGCCGCACCATCGGTGAGACCGCAACAGTCGGCTCCGCGCCAGGCAACACCGTCGGCACGGCCCCAGCAGTCGGCCCCGCGGCCATCCTCAGCACGTCCCGCGCCTTCGGCGCCGCGGTCGAGCCGAGCGACACCAAGCCAGCCGACCGCTCCGAGGAGCGGTGCGCGATCCTCGAGGTAACCACATGCCCACCTCGGCACAGCCGGGTGGGCGTGACCACAAACCTCACCTCTCGCCATCAGCGTCGAGAGGTGAGGTTTTTCTTTATTTCCGGCCCTTCGGCCGGAAGCCTGAGCAGGAGATCAGAGGTCCGCTGTCAGTGGGTTGTGGGTGAGTGGGGGAGCTTCCCTTGCCTGATGATCACCAGACCGGGACGGTCTGGCTGCCCGTGCCCAACTCGCTTTCCCTCGATTGCTTCGATTGCGTCGATTGCTTCGATTGCTTCGATTGCGTCGATTCTCTCGATCTCGAACTGTGGATCGAACCTACCACCTCCTAGGGCATCGGGACCGAGTCGGATGGGGTCAGCGTCCGGAAGGTGCGGAACCGGTGGAAAGTGAGAAAATTCGCATCGTGGTTGTTGTGCGCACCACCCTGGCAGTCATCGTAGGCGGTACGAATCACCGCGACGATGTCCGCTCCGTCGAAATGCCAATCCGGATACTGAAACCCGTGATTTCGGACATCGGGGTGATAGAGCAATCGGCAGCGCAGTTCCCATTCACGCAAATCCTTGGAGCAGAATAGCCCCAGCGTGTTGCGAATCCCACCCGGCTTGCCGGCCCCCTGGTGCCGCTCCTCCACGTAGGTCGCCAGTGTCCAGTAAAGCCCGCTCTCGGGATCATACCGAATCACGAACTTCTTGGCCCCGCCCGGGAAGTCGATGAACCCGGTCTCCGGCGAAAATCGAAGCTCCTTGCCGTCGCTTGCAACCTCCACAATGGCCGCCTTCTCCGGGCAGTCTGGGGTATCCACACGCAGGATGGTCACCATCTCCCCGTCGGGTCCCAGCACCGCGTTGCCCTCCAACCAGCCGTTGAACCGGCCGTCCAGCCACTCGGGATTGCGTGCCAGCGGATTGGAAAAGGTCCAGTTCTCACGCACCAGCAGATCGGCATCGACCGGGATCGACATCATGATCGCGCGATAGCGCTGGCCCCAATTGGTGCCGCCCATGGCATCCTCGAAGGCACGCCAGAGCCTGCCCTCGTGCACAACGACCGGCATCGGCGCCGTGTGGTATTCCCCCGATTCGGTCAGCTGCCCCGTGGTCGCACTTGCAGGCTGCGTCCAGGTCCGCCCCTCATCCAGCGACCGCCGAATCACGATCTGGCCGTGGTGCTTATCGGTCCCCATCAGATAGAGGGACCCTTGGTGCTCAAACAGATTGGACCAGAAAGCGCCGTCGATCCGCGCGACCTGCTCCCAGTGCTCACCCCGATCCTCAGACCGAAAGACCACGGACTGCGCGGATTCCCATTCGCCGCTCTTCGGACCGAAGAAATCGTGCGAGGCGACATAGGTCCCGCTCTGCAAAACGGCGAGACTCGGGGAACCGATATAGAGGCCCTCGGCTTGGGGTGCATGGTCGATCACAATTCCCGGCACCCCGGCGAAAGGTGCCTCCGGCCGGATCCCGTCCGGGATCGAGACACCCGTATCGGTCATCTCCACCGGAAGGATGGCACCGGTCGAATCGTAGGCGATCCGATCGATCGCCAACTGTCTGGAGCCCCGGAACGGTCCGTCCCCTGCCCGATCGTTCCAGCGGTGGTACGCGATATACCATGCATCGGTGCCGGGATCCCGGAAGAAGGAATGATGCCCAGGCCCCTTGTGGCGCGCGTCACTGCTCAAGATCCGTCCCTGGTAATCCCATGGTCCGGTGACAGAGTCGGAGGTCGCGTAATGGACCGAGTAAGTCGCGTCCCGATAGCTGCCATGGCTGTACGAGAGGTAGTACCGGCCGCGGTGGAAGTGCATGAACGCGCCCTCGGTGAAATAGGGCGGTGTCTCCACCTCCAGCTCGCGCGCGAACGCCACCATATCCTCGGCCAGCTCGAATACCCGGAGCGTCGCACCGGCACTGCCGCCCGCAAACAGGTAGTACTTGCCACCCAGTGGATCGCGAAAGACCATCGGATCGATCGCCTCAAACCCATCACCACCGGTCAATAACGGCTTGCCGGAGTCTTTGAACGGTCCCGCGGGCGTGTCGGCGACCGCCACGCCGATCCGGGATGGTGTCGGAATTTGAGGGCCGACCGAGTAGTAGAGGTAGTACTTACCCTGCTTTTCGGCCAGGCACGGGGCCCACGCCCAATGATTGGGCGCGCCATCGTCGTCGATCCAATCGATATCGGAAAAGGCGAGGATCGGTCCGTGCACCGACCACTCGACCAGATCCTTGGAGCTGTAGGCGTAAAAGCTGCGCTCGATACCGCGGTAGTGGGTGGGAACCATCCAGACCCGGTCACCAAATTGCTCCACATGTGGATCAGCACCGGCCAGGAAGGGGTTACCCGAAGCCCGGATCGGTTCAGCGGCGGACGCGGTCCAACTCCCGACCGCAGACAAGGCCAGGCTCAAAATGAATCCCTGTAGGACTGTTTTCATAAGCTGCATCATTTCATCGATGAAGGGGGTGTTGACGGGCTTCCTTCCTCGCCTGCTCCGAGGGATTCGGACACCGCATCAAACCATTCCCGCCCTGGTCGGGCGTAAGGGCGAAAGGCCTCCAGCCGCCCCTCCTGTTCGCTGTAAAACAAGGCCTTGTGCAATCCCAGCTGCGCTGCGGCTGGGGAGTCGATCAGGCTGACCGAGTCATTGGCGCTCATCTGGAACAGGACCCGCATCCCCAGATCCTGAAGTGCTTTTCGACCGAGGATGCGGTTGAAACTGTTGAAATTGTCGCAGGCGCAGAGCACGTACATTCCGACGCTCGGCCCCTCCGTGAGCATGCGATTGAGAATCTTACCGGGATCGGACTTGTCCTCCGCCGCATCCGCGCCGAAACCGAAATCCTCCTCGTACTTCAATCGCTTCCATTTCTGCAGGCCGAGGATCAGCGTGAACACGTTCGGCCACGCCTCCTGCGCGCCGGCAGGCTCGCCCAGGCGTCGATCCAACTCCCGACCGAGCGCATCCATGCCACGATCCAGACCGGGGACATCCACCCACTCGACCGGATGTGGAATCGCTTCGCAGGCCATGTGCACAGGCCCCTGTGCGTCGGACTTCTGGGGGTCGAGTACGACAAACCTGGCCTCCTCGACACTGGTCTGCGCCGCCAAGGCGACGAGTGCGGTCGCGAACAAATCCCGCACGCTCTCATCGCGTTGGCCGGCGATGAGCAGGTGGCTGCCGCTCTGGCGCTGAAAGACGGCCTGGATCGGACCCTTGATGGCGTTCGGCGCGCCGAGCCAAACACGCTGCGGCCCCAAACGTTTCGGCGGGTCGGCCAGACAGGCCGCCAACTCCCGGTTCTCTCGGATATCGGCCGGTGCATTTCCCTCAAAGACCACAGGTCCCAGCTCGCCCATCCCCTCGGCATCGGCACGCTCGCGAATCGCCCCCAATCGCTTCTCCCGCTCGGACTCCGGCAGCCAGACCACCTGGAAAGGACTGTTCCCCTCCAGCTGTCCGGCGGCGTCATTGTAGATCGCCTCGCCCGGGCGGCTCAGAAGCCGGGGAGCCATGTTGTTCTCGTCCATGATCAGGAACGCGTCGGCCTCATTGCACTGCAGCGCGATACGCACCACCATCTGGCCGAGCGTGGTGCGCGCCAAGGTGTATGCCCCGCCCAGCGTCTGGGAACCGAGTACGACATGCACACCGAAGGCGCGCCCCTGCCGCACGAGCCGGTCCAACAACAGCGCCGCGTTCTGGGCGATGCGGTCGTCCTCCACAAAGAACTCCTGAAACTCGTCGACGATGAGCAGGGTCCGCGGAAGGCGCGGCTCCCCGCCGGCCGCGTTGTAGCCCGGCAGATCCTGCACCCCCATCGCACGGAAGAGATCGCCACGGCGATCCAGTTCCTGGTCGATGCGCTGCAGCACAGAGAGTCCGAACTCGCGTTCGCTCTCGACCGCGACCACGCGGGCGTGCGGCAGACGCTGGGTCGCGTAACACTTGAACTCGACCCCCTTCTTGAAGTCGACCAGGTAGAACTCCACCTCATCCGGGCTCGACCAGAGCGCCAGGTTCGTGACGATAACGTGGAAGAGGTTCGATTTTCCGGACCCGGTCTTCCCGACAATCAGGGCATGCTGACGCGTATCCATACCGAGTGCGAGTTCCTGCAGCTTGGTCGCACCCGTTCGGCCGATCGGTACCCGCACCTCGCGCACTGCCGTCCGTGACCAGAGGGCATTCGCCTCCGGCGCGATCTGGGCAAAGGGCACCTCCACCCGTGTCGCACCGCGGTGGGACTCGCCGATCTTGCGTAAGATCGCGTTCATGGCCTCAGGATCGGGAGGCGGATCGATCCGCAGTTCGATTCCATCGATCCGGCCCTCCTCAAAGGTCAGACCGATCGCTTCGGCCGCCTTGAGAATGATGCTCTCGCGCCGGAGTTCCTCCGAGGATATCCCGGCCGGCAACGGCTTACGCGTGTCCCAGTGGATGAGGGTAAACACCCCGCAACGCGCACCGCTGGCGGCGATCTTGGTCAGGCGGCGGAGCGCCAGTTCCGAGAAGCCGGCGGGGAAATCCGCGATCACCAGGAAGTGGTATTTCTCCGCGATCTCGCCTGCCTGGCGGTTGTACTCGGCCAGGTCGCGGTAATCGTTGCGGAGGTACATCTGGATCACCTTCTCCATGTGCTCGTTCAGCTCGGCGAGCCGCTGCTCGATCTGTCGCGGCTCGGTCCAGATGCGCTTGTTGACCAGACTATCCTCGAAATCGGCTAGGTGCATGATCCCGGCAAAGTTCTGCCCGAGCTCGACCGGGTCGAGGAGCGTGAAATCGATCTTTCCTGGCGGCATCGCGGTGAGCAGGCGCAAGATCGTTTGATTCAGCGCGTCCTGAACCGGACCGCGCGCCGGTCCCTGCGTCTCGAACAGGAGGGACGCCGCTTGCGGCAGGGCAAGGACCACCGGCACCTCAAATTGGGTCGCGCCGGGGAACGGCAACCGCGGATGCGGCTCCACACCTGCAGCCAGACGGCTGATGTCGACCTCGAGTCGGCCGATCTGCACACGTTCCGCAGCCTCGTTGGGGGCGGTCCACTTCTCCCAGGCGGGATCGTCCCATTTCAAATCGAGCGCCGCCAGCTCACGGGCTCGTTGCTCCAACGATTGGAAGGCGGTGACCACCTCAACACCCCAGCGCTCCTCCAGTTGACGCCATTCCTCAAGATACCTGGTCTCACGCGCTTGTGTCGCCTGCTGGCGTTGTGCCTCGCTCGCCTGCTCGGCATCACGCAGGACGGCATCGAGCTGCCGCACGCACTCCGCCTGTTCCGCTTCCGCACGGGTAGTGCGCTGTGCAAGCTGCAGGTCATGGGTTCGCAACGCGCGTTCAGCTTTCTCGGCCACCGCCGTGGGGACCGCCGCCCTCCGCGCCGCAGCATCGGCCTCCAGGCTCCGCCACTCCTCATCGAGCGCGGCGTTGGCCTCCTGAAACTCTTTCTCGGCCCTTGCACGCTCGTTGTGCCGCCGTTGGGCGGCCTTCTCCAGACCGACCTCGAGCAGCTTCTCCGCCGCGCCCAGGCACCCGCCCACCAGCGCGGTCGCCGGCTTGGCCTGGCGCCGCCCCCAGATCCATGCGCCACCCACCAGCAGCAGGCCGACTCCGGCAAGACCCAGAGCGGTCAGATCGTGCTGCCACGGTTCGCCCAGAAAACGGAACAGGCCGACCGCAATGCCCGCCGCGCCCAGC